>JBDSAP010000141.1:0-3192 GCA_039922055.1 Ferruginibacter sp. | reverse complement strand
AAGGTTGCTAAATATCAGGATATGCTTAAACTCTTTTTCTACTTTCTTGTTAGTCTTTTCACCTCACCACTTTATTGCCAGGTTAAGGATAATGTAACAGGCACTAAGCCAAGTGGTATTCAGCGCCCCAGGCTTGTTGTGGCAATTGTAGTGGACCAGATGAGATGGGATTTTTTATACCGTTACTATGATCGCTACCTTCCGGATGGCGGGTTTCGGCGATTGCTCACAGAAGGATTTTCCTGTGAAAATGCAATCATTCCCTACACTCCTACCCTAACAGCCTGTGGCCACAGCAGCATCTTTACCGGTTCGGTACCGGCCATTGATGGCATTGCAGGAAATGACTGGTGGGATTATACAAAGGGTAAAGTAGTTTACTGCACACAAGATGATAGTGCAAAGACCATCGGCGCTAATTCAGCAGAGGGCCAGATGAGCCCGAAAAATTTATTGGTATCCGGCATTGGCGACGAATTAAAACTCGCCACAAATTTCCGCAGTAAAGTAATTGGCATTTCGCTCAAAGACCGTGGCGCTATTTTGCCGGCTGGACATAGTGCAAATGCAGCTTACTGGTATGCTAACACCGGGGACTGGATCTCATCTTCTTACTACATGACTGATTTGCCGCAATGGCTGAAGGACCTGAATGCAAAAAAGTTAGCGGATAAATATTTCGAACAGGATTGGAACACCTTATACCCGCTGAACACTTATGTACAGAGTACGGCCGATGAACAGGTATTTGAAACAAAGCCTTTCGGAACAAGTGCAAAAGGCTTTCCTTATAACCTGAAACAATTTGTGGGAAAGAATTACAACGTGTTGCCTGTAACACCTTATGGCAACAGTTTTACTTTTGATATGGCCAATGCGGTAATAAATGGTGAGCAATTGGGAGTTGATTCAGTAACAGATCTGCTAACGATCAGCTTATCTACGCCAGACTATATAGGCCATAATTTCGGACCGAATTCAGTTGAGGCCGAGGACAGTTATTTGAGGCTCGATAAAGACCTGGGCGATTTTCTGAAATTGCTCGATAAGCAGGTAGGTAAGGGAGAATACCTTGTGATGCTTACTGCTGATCATGGCGCAGGCCAGGTACCTGCCTTGCTTAAATCTCATAAGATCCCTACGGGTACCCTGGACGGTGAAAAAACCAGTTTAGAGTTAAACCAATTATTGAAAGATAAATTTAATGCTGATGGATTGGTGATCGGAATTATTAATTACCAGGTTTACCTTGACCGAGCTGCTATGATTCGGGCACGTATCAATAAAGAAAAACTTTACCAGGAAGTCATCAATTATTTATCACAGCAACCAGGGATTGCCAGGGCCTTTGCCCTCGATGCATTGAATGCAGTTACATTGAACAGTAAAATAAGAACAGCCGTAGAAAACGGGTATTATCCTTCGAGGAGTGGCGATATTCAGCTCATTCTTCAGCCGCAATGGCTGGAAGGCTTTGCATCAAAGGGCACAACTCACGGTTTGTGGAATCCCTATGACGCACATATACCATTACTTTGGTTTGGATGGAACATTAAGGCTGGTAAAACAAACAGCACGGTTTATATGACTGATATTGCACCTACAATTGCTTCGATGCTCCACATTCAAATGCCCGGGGGATCGATAGGGAATGTGATCGAAGCGTTGACCCGTTGATGGCTGTTTTTTGAGTAAAAGAAAAAAAAAATTTAACCAGCCCGGAGTATCTTAAAGTTGGCTTTAAACTGTACCTATAGAAACAAGGGATAAAATATTGAATAATTTTTTTTTGACCCAGCAAAAGTTTTTCAATTAAGCTTCAGTGGCGTCGCACTCTTGTACATTTTATCAATGAGGAGCAAAATACGAGGTCACTAATTTATTCCTTGCACAATATAAAAAACACACAGGTCGATTTTCTATTCACTAAACAAACAATGTATGAAGGCCCTTTCAGCCTTATTGCTCATATGCTGCATTTCTGTATTCCAGGTTGCAAATGCGCAATCCTCATCAAAGGATAGGGTAGCATTTTTTAACGATACCTCGGTATTGAACGTGGATATTATTACCAACACCGGCAGGTTTTTTACCTCAAACACAAAAGGTTATAAGATGCCTGGGATTATTGTTGCCAACCCTACCGGCGAAACACCTACGCAAGAGAGGGTACAGCTCCAGGTAAGAGGAAAATCAAGGAGGGAACTTTGTCATTTACTCCCACTAAAACTGATCTTTAAAGACAGCACTGCCCACACAAAATTTCCTTTCAAATCAGTGAAACTGGTGAACCAATGCTATGCATCTAAAGACGGCAAGCGGTACCTGTTAAAGGAATTCCTCGTGTACAAACTTTATAATCTCATTACGGAGCAGAGTTTTAGGGTAAGACTATTGACTGTAAATTACAAGGATAGCAGTGGAAGAAAAAATACGATCACCGCACATGGCTTCCTGTTAGAAGATGTGAAAGATCTTGCAAAGCGAAACAATTGTAAAGAGTGGACAAAAAGCAAGCTCAGGCCGGAATCCACCCACCGGAGGCAAATGACGATGGTTGCACTGTTTCAGTATATGATTGGCAACACCGATTGGGGTGTTTCGGAAAATCACAATACAAATCTTATACAATACAAAGACGATAGCATGTCACGGCCAATGGTTGTACCTTACGATTTTGACAATGCGGGCATTGTCAATACCAGCTATGCGGTACCAGATGAAAGACTTGGAATTAAGAATGTTACTGAGAGGGTTTACCGGGGATTTCCGAGGACCATGGAAGAATTATCAGAAGTGCTGAACATCTTTCAACAGCAAAAGGAAAAAATATATGCAGCCGTGAACGGTTTTAATTTACTGGATTCCAGGAGCAGGCACGACATGATCAAATATCTGGATGAGTTTTACTATACAATAGACCGGCCCAAGCTGGTTGAGTTTGAGTTTATAACCCATGCAAGGGAGAATTGAATTGCAGCGTAGACGATGCCAGCAGATTTTTATGCGTTTACCTTTTCTGTTTAGCTTCTTGAGCGGTGTCGCTCCTAATCGTCTCGCATCCCTTTGATCACAATATGCCCGGTTCCATTTTTATCACAGGGATAACTAAAATCTTTTTTCCATTTTTTGGCATTATTGATCGTTGTATAAAACTCATCCAGGTAAGCTAAGGTTGATTTTATTATTTTC
>JBDSAP010000140.1:0-9963 GCA_039922055.1 Ferruginibacter sp. | reverse complement strand
TAATTTATTGCCAGGAGCCCGCTTTTTTTCAGGGCAGCGGGTCACAATGGTAAAAGGCCGATTTCGCCACCACCTAACGGCAGCAATTTTTGAATGTAACGGGGAATTTTAAGATAAGGAGGGGTAAATTATTGCAGATGAGGTAACCATCTTTATTAGTTGCAGCTAAACTATTTTACTTCGCCGGGGCTGATACCAAACTCTTCTTTAAAGCATTTAGAAAAATAAGTGTGGCTGTTGAAGCCTACCTGGTAAGCCACTTCTGATGGGGTGGCCGCTCTTTTCTGCAACAGCTCTTTTGCACGCAGTAGTCTTGTGTTGCGCAATATTTCGCTGGGGGCTTGCCCGGTAAGTGCGATCAGCTTGCGATGCAACTGGCTCCTGCTCATGGCTACTTCTTTTGCCAACTCTTCCACGCCGAAAGCTTCCTTGCCCATATTCTTTTCTACCGCCTGCAACACTTTGTTGAGGAACATTTCTTCGGCACTGGTAACAGCGATCTCCGAAGGTTTCAATGAAATATCTCCCGCAAACTTTTTACGCAGCAACTTGCGTTGATTCACCAGGTTTTGTATACGAAGCAATAATTCCCTGGCATCAAAAGGTTTAGTGAGGTAATCATCAGCGCCTGTTTCCAGGCCTTCCAGTTTGTGCTGTTGCCCCGCTTTTGCAGTAAGCAAAATAACAGGTATATGACTCGTACGCTCATCCTTCCTGAGTTTTTCTGCCATCGCAAACCCATCCATTACCGGCATCATCACATCACTTACAATTATATCCGGCACTTCTGTAATCGCTTTCTCCAATCCTTCTTTACCATTGGCTGCTTCTGATACCTGGTAATATTGCTGAACAATTTCTTTTATAAAAACCCGTAGGTCCTTATTGTCTTCTACAATTAACAACAAGGGCAAATGTGATTGCATGGATTCTTTTACGGCAACTGTTTCTTTATCTTCCACCGGCCTGTTAATGAAGGATGCGTCTGCCTGCCATTCACCGTAGATGAATTCGTTTTCACGAAACAAATTTTTATCAATGGGTAAGCTCACTTTAAAACGGCATCCTTTATCCGGCTCACTGCTTACGCTGATCTGCCCACGGTAAAGGTCTGCCAGTTCTTTTACCAGCGCCAACCCTATCCCCGAACCTTTATCTTCCGTTCCCTCCACCTGGTAAAATCTATCGAATATTTTATCCAGTTCTTTTTTGGGAATGCCCGGCCCATTGTCCTCGACCGCAAAACGCAAGCGGCCATCTTCTATATCCACGGTTACCGCTACCGTTCCATGTTCGGGTGTATACTTAAAAGCATTGATCAAAAGATTGGAGACAATTTTTTCAAGTTTGTCTTTATCAAAAAACACGATAGACGTTTGCTCAGGGAAATGTACATGGTAGTGAATACTTTTTCGTTCTGCCATAGATTCAAATGAACCGGTTAGCGCCTTCAGCAATTGGATCAGGTCTCCTTTTATTATTTGCAATTTCATTTTACCGGAATCCAATTTAGAAAGGTCAAGCAATTGATTAACCAGTTCCAGTAAACGATCTGTATTCCTCCGCATAGTTTTAATATGGCGCACAGGTACATCTACGGTACCTTCTTTTGCATTAGTAATCTCTTCTATTTGCTGGAGTGGTCCTTGTATTAGCGTAAGCGGTGTACGAAACTCATGCGATATATTGGCAAAAAAACGGCTTTTAATTTTATCCATTTCCATTACTTTATCCGCTTCGGCTTTTTCTTTGGCCGATCGTTTAAAGCGGTAGGCAAGTGCAAAAAAGATAATGATCATCATACCAACCTGTGCAATAACCCAGGGATTAAAAAACCATGCAGGTAATAATTGTTGGTTCCATAATATTCCTAATACCTGGAAAGAAAAAAGCCATAAGAGAGCGCCGCCCATCCATTGTGCAAAAATATTTTTGGCAAACACAAGTCGTAAACCAATAAAAAGCGAAGACATGAATGCCAGCAGGTAAATAAAAAATGGCAGTTCAAAATGCGGATTTACTTCCAGCAGGATGCTCTGGGTTAGAGCGAGGCTGCCAATAAAAAAGACCAAACCCAATATAATTTTATTCCATACCGGTAATAGCTTCCTGGTATTTACAAAGGCCCTGATGAACATCAATACAGATATATTGAATAGCCCGATCAGCCAAATGAATGCGTGAAATTGCAATACTGGGTGTTCTGCAAAAAACCAATAGGTTAAATAATTGGCAGGATGCAGGAGCAGGATGTGTAAACCGAGGCAGGCAGCCAAAAGCGTGAACCAGATAAAAGTTTTCTGTCTTGAAATTAAAAGGAACACCAACCCGAAAATGAATAAAATACTCATCATGCCGAGGTACAACACCGCTACATTTGCCGCATTAATATGTTTATCAATGTGCGACGTAGGCGTTATAAAATTTTTATGCTGAAGCGCAAAATGAAATTGCGGAGCCACGAAGTTTTTTGTTCTTTGAATGCGCCAGTAAACTGTGATGGGCTCACCTGTTCTCAAAACTATGGGAAAAAGATTTTGATTGACAGGCATAGCAACCGGGCGCTGCGAAACAGGATTTAAATTGCCGGTGTGATATGTATAAAGAACCTTATTATCTTTTGTGATCCATACATCGGCAAGATCATTTCCATTATTCAAACCCGAGCTTGCCTCGAAAGGCAACCCGATCAGGAAGTCCGAAGAAGAAAAGGATGGAGATATATTTATTTTGCACCACCAGGCACTCAAAGGATCTGCCTTGGATATATTGGCAGCATTATGAAAAGCAGTATTACTAACTTTATTTTGAAGGAAATCATCTATGCGCAATTGACCCTTTTCATCATTTATTGCCCATAGATGATTTTGCAAATATTGCACCGGCTCGTTCATTGCAGGGACAAAAATATCTGTAGTAGCGCTGTCCTGGGCTTTTGCCTGAAGGTTGAAGCCCAATAAATTAAGCAGCAGGTATATACTCAACAAATACTTCATAAATAAAAGTTAGTGATAATTTTATTATCCTGCAATTGCGGGTATTTCAAATTTATTTTTGATGAGAGAGATTTATGGTTATAAAAATATTCGGTTATTTCGCCGCCCGTTAGACCGCACCCCCAGCCCCTCTCCAAAAGAGAGGGGGGCTTGACTCTGACAATTTGTAGCAACGAGCCATTAATCCTTGAGCGATGTGATATATAGTTGCCGCATTGAGGCTTGAATTATTTTTTATACCAGGATGCATACATCACTTTAAGGGGAATTGGGCCCTGATTTGGAGCAGCAGGATCAAAAGATACTTCAATATTACAGTTGTGAAAAGAAATGATCTTCCATTCACCTTCCTTTTTTTCAACCAACATGCTGATTATTGCCATTGGATTTTCTGGAACGGGCGTGCCATGCTGGTAAGTAGCGCCTAACACATGAACTAATGCAAGATCAGGACGAACAAAATTGATCTTATCCAATCTTAATTCGAGGTCAGTTGTTTTATAGATCGAATTAAAAATACCCTGGTGCGACCTCGCGTTTATTTCCACAGAGATGCCGGATAGATACAAACCGTTAATAACGATGTAGTCATGTTTTTTGTAAAAGGACGAAGCAAAAGTTTCGCCGCTTTTCTCGTTCCAGCCTTTTTGCAGGGTGGCAATAATATTGTGTATTGCCTGTTCATCTTTATTTTCCGTTGGCGCCGGATGAATGTTTGCGGTAAAGGTTTGAATGCGTTCTGCGACCTGGCTCGCTGCCTGTGGAGAAAAAGGCATGGAGATCATTAACAGGCGCATGCGTTCTGCAAGTTGGCCTTCGTCTTGTGCCCAAAGGCTTACATTAATAAACAGGGTAATGATGGTAATGAACATAATCTTTGTCATGGTGTGTGTTTTTTTTATTTTAATTAATAATTATCCCAGTCTGTGCAGTACTGCTGCCGTGATCTGTTTGAGTGCTTATCGCAATACGAAAGCGCTAAGAGTTACATAATGCTTATGATTGGAAGCATCCCTATAAATGTTGTATTTAGTAGGATAATACTTTCCGGTTTTTTCAAATTGTGTTGGCTGATCATAATCATGTGTAACCTTTTCACCGCTGTCGAGAAATACTTTAGTAACCATCGGCTCAAGGAAAACCATTTTGCCGTTGTAACTACCATATACCATTGTATGTTTAAAGGGCAGGCTCATGTTATTATCGCCCCAGTGCTTACCCATTTGCGGCACGCCTCCCGGAGTAGCTGTAAATGATGCTGGCATAAAGCCTGCAGGAGGCAGCTTGTCATGCAAAGCAGCAGTAGCGGGCATGTATGGAGGTATTGTTACCCTGTCCTCGGCGGTAATGGTGTATAAATGAAAATCAAAATGTGGAATGTCGAAGACGCCGGCAGGATCGTGGCCATGGGGATTCCAGTTTATTACCAGATGGTCAAAGGGTGTTAAATCCTTTGCTTTGGGATGCTGTTGCAGCGCAAAGGTAGCAGCAGCAAAATCTGCAGGATCTGTTGTTAGCCCTGTAAAAGCTTCGGATGTCATTTCAAAACCGATTTCCTGTGGCACACCATTTTCATTGGTGGTAAACCAGGAGTTTGCTTTGCCATTTCCCATAGGCATTTCAGCGCCCCGGAAGATTTGTAATTTATCAGTATCTTCTTTTTTACAGGCAAGGAATAGTGTTGAGGCGGCTAAGAATATACCGGCCATCGAAATAATTGAATGTCGCATAGTGTTTATTTTAAATGGGTGATTTAATTAGCGAGAGAAAGCAGGTAATGCTCGGATTGATTAAGGCCATTCCGTAAAATATTTGCCAGTTGATCAACCGCCTGCCAGATAAATAAGGAGTAGAAGATTACAGCACTAACTAATAATACTAAGAGCAGGCAGCAGGTAATTCTTTGTAAAAGCTGTAAGGAGAAAATATGTTTCATGATGTTTAGTTTTTATGCAGCAAAGATGCGGGGATAGACAGGCCGTGTGTTAGCGATCCTGTGGTGAAGGCTATAAATGTGGTAGCATAAATACAATCCTTACCGGACGAGGCTTTCAAAGCGGCGGAGCTACGAGAATTGCAGAAGTTGCGACATTTTTTTCAACTCGTCGGAGATAAAGCCTGCTCTTGTCTGGGAATCCCTTAATCACAGGGATGACCTTAAAAAGCGTAACCTGCCATCTTCAGGGGTTGCCATACGAAAAACTCTGTCTCAGTTAATTTTGCAATGAAGTAATCTTTGGAACCAGGAACCCCTGGTGGTACCGTGCAAAAATTAATAACTTCACACCTGGATATATTATTAATGCATCCATCTCACATGAAAAAGCAAAAGATATTTTTAGCCTCTTCATCTGAATTAAAGGAGGATAGAGATCAGTTTGAAATTTTTATCGGAAGAAAAAACAAAGCACTGGTTGACCGTAATATTTT
This sequence comes from Ferruginibacter sp., assembly GCA_039922055.1. GTDB lineage: Bacteria > Bacteroidota > Bacteroidia > Chitinophagales > Chitinophagaceae > Ferruginibacter. The sequence goes on along the minus strand of JBDSAP010000140.1, from coordinate 4,537 downwards.
TATTGAATTGATAATGTGGGAAGATTTCGTGGATGCCATGTCTCAAACCCGTTTGCAGGATGAGTACAACAAAGCCATCGGGAAAGTGATATTTTCATTATGCTTTTTTTTACGAGGGTGGGCAAATACACGGAAGAAGAATTTGATAAGGGTTTTCAACCCTTAATGCAACCAATACAATGTAATATTATTGATATTTCACTTTTGTGTAAATACATTTCTACATCTTCATTTATTGTGAAATAAACTGCCGCAATAGGGCGTTGTGCGTTGGTCAAATAAAGGGTGTCCAGGAATGGTAAATAAGTCATAACACGCCGGGCCGAAAAGAAAAATGCGGGGCTTGCTTAAACTTTCACCACCTAACTAAGTCTGACATTGTTCAACCTCTTAAACCACAAATCAAATATTATGAAAATTAAACAGTTTTCCCTTGTTCTCCTTGCCGTAACGGGCATGTTATTTACTGCCTGTAAAAAAGAAAACAGCAGTTCAACGCTGAATGTCCGTTTAACAGACGCACCTACTGCCCTTGAAGAAGTAAACGTAGATATCATGCAAGTAAATGTAAAGTTCGCATCAGATACAGCATCCTGGGTGAGTTTGCAAACCACGCCGGGAATCTATAATCTTTTAGGACTGCAAAACGGCGTTGATACATTGATCGCCCATGGAGTTTTCCCATCTAATGTGGTGAAAGAAATACGTCTTGTATTGGGCAGCCGCAATTCAATTAAAGCAGATGGGCAATTATTTCCTTTAACCATACCAAGCGGATCAGAATCAGGGCTGAAAATTAAAGTTGACAAGCATCTGCAGGCAACTTTAGAGACACTTGTAATTGATTTTGACGCAGAACTTTCTATCAAACTGGAAGCAGATGGCTACAAACTAAGACCGGTTCTTAAAATTAAATAGTTGCCCATAAAGGGTGATCACACCGGTTCCACATTCTCTAGCAGGCGATGATGTCAACGTGTTGTTGAACGTCATCGCCTGCTGGGCTGTAGTGCTGATAGATCAAATAACAAAAGCACTTTACGCTTTATATTGCAGGGGTCATTCAACTATTGTAGTTGCTTAAGAAATGTGGAATTGAATATTACCAGGATTTTTTATTGCATTACTATATTGCATGCTCCGATATTTTTTCCCTTGTCATCAGTTACCCTTAAATAATGAATACCGCAACTCCAACTGCTGCTGCTTACCAGTTGTTCATTGTGTTTTTTTACAAGAACATTTATTTTTCTTTCCAGTAAAACGATACCGGCTGCGTTGATGATTTGAATGGTGTAGCTACCGGTTTGTTTCAAACTAAGGGCAACTGTAAATGCATGCCCCTGCATGATGGGGTTCGGATAAATTTTAATCGCCGGATTAAAGAATCGCTCTACGGTATCTTTTATGAAATTTCTTTTCACAACTGTACTTGTTATCGATAGTCCTCCAACCAAGACTCCTAAAGAATAATTCCTGGGTGAAGTAACTACTACTCCATCCATTAACTCGCTGGTTTGCTGAAGCACAATTTTCTTTTCCGACAAATCATTTATTGAAACTTGTTTTGTTTCATAACCCAGCGATGAAATTTCAATAATGCATGGAAGACTATCAATTTTCAACAGGAACTTACCATCTTCATCTGCCCCTATACCATCATTGGAATGCAGCCGCTTTATACTTGCAAACGGAATGGAACGGCCATCCTCCGTTTGTATAGTGCCTGTAATGGTAGGACTGGCGAGTAGCCGAAGCTGTTGCAGGCGATTATTTATGTTCAATGGTTTAGTGCGCTTTGAGCACTGGGTGTTTATAATTACCAGCCCCTGCGCTTTTGCTGTAGTTGATTTTGAAAAGAACAAAAAGAAAGCGATCGCATAATGCCAGTACCAGGATATTTTTTTTGCCGGCATGGTTTCAATGTTCCTGTTTAACTGGTCTGGATAAGCTCTGCCACAGACCTTGTCTTTGTTGACAATACTGAAATAGTTCAACACATCTGTGTCGCTCATCTGGCTAAAATCAATCACCTCTTTGGCGCAGGCATTGCAAAAACGGCCTTGTTGAGTTGGTGTCATGTGGTCCCAGCTCTGGTGGCATGGATCGGGAATGGAGAGTTGAATTTTCTTCATAACAGTGGGTTTTATTTCGGGATGCCACCATTGGTGAGATTACATAAAATGTGGAATCAATTCACTTAACTGGTGAAGGGGGAATGCTGAAAATAAAGGTTATGGCTGAATAAGGGTACGCTTTCGTCTTCTTGATTTAAAAGATTTTAGGGCTTTCCTTCTCACTATCATCTGTACAAAAAGCATGATATGGAAGAAAATAATTTATTTCAGTTTCTTTTTTATCTGCTTTATTTCTTTAAGTAATGCATCAATTTGTTGCTGTTGCAATGCATTCGTTTTATCCTGCTGTTCAATGATTGCCTGCTGCTCCTGTATCGCTTTTACTAATGGCATTACAAACTGACTGTAAGAAAGACTATAGTAACCCCTGTCATTTTCGGGGGCATGAACTCCATCAAAATTGTAACCTAATTGGTTGGCTGTTTTTTCAACTTCCTGGGCCAGGAAACCAGTATGCAACCTCTGTTCACCTGCATAAGAAATATTTGTTATGCTACGCTTATTAATGATACCGGTCTTACTATAATCTGCTAACCCCTGCTCATCAAAATAATAAGTTACAGGTTTAAGTTTTTTAATAAATTCAAGGCCGGGCACTTTGTTTTGTACATCGTACTTAAATCTTTCATCGGATGGGGTTACCAAACTGCCTGCATATAAAATTGTTGACGCCGGGTTTCCAAAGAACACTTCAATAACGTTTGAATTCCCAATTTGCACGCTATTACTTTTATAAACAATGGCCCCGCTTCCAAGAGCAGTTGTGTTGTTGAAAGCGCTGGAGTTAACATCGGTTCCATAACCTACAGCAGTGTTGCCGCTGCCTGTTATGTTGGCATCAAGAGCAAAATTACCGATGGCGGTATTTTGCGCCCCGATAGTATTTAAATAAAGTGCCTGGTAGCCGTTAGCCGTATTATCAAATCCTTGTTGGTTGGACATAAGTGCGTATGCTCCGGATGCACTGTTAAAATTTCCTACATTAGATTGAAGTGCCAAAAATCCTGTAGCAGTGTTTTCTGATCCTGTTGAATTATTTTCGAGAGCCTGTGTTCCTAATGCGGTGTTATTATTTCCTGATTGATTTGAAAAAAGTGCATCATACCCATTAGCAGTATTACCGTTTCCTGTTTGATTAAAATATAGTGTCTCCCTTCCGGTAGAAGTATTCTTAGAGCCTGTGGTATTGCTATAAAGCGCAGACAGGCCATTCGCGGTGTTGCTGTTTCCAATAGTATTTGAATAAAGCGCCTTCGAGCCAATGGCTGTATTTGCAGTTGCCTGCCCGATCACCGTGGCGCCGGTTCCGTTATTAAACAATGCAGAGTCCCCAATTGCAACAAGATGCGATGCAATGGTATTATTTAATAACGCAGCGGCTCCTACAGCAGTGTTACTATACCCTCTTATATTGTAAAGCAACGCCTGGTAACCAATCGCGGTATTATGGTTGCCGGATAAGTTTCCATAAAGGGCAAAAGGGCCCAGGGCGGTGTTTTGAATACCCGATGTATTTTTTGAAAGCGCCTGAAGTCCACTGGCAACGTTGAAGGATCCGGTGGTATTTAAATTAAGTGCATTAACACCAGCCGCTGTATTTCCCATTCCCGTGGTATTGGAATAAAGCGCAGCAAAACCATTTGCAGTATTACCGTTGCCGGTGGTATTTGCATTGCCTGCCTGGTAGCCCCAGAAAGTATTTAATAATGTGCTGTCAATCCTGCCGGCTCTTTGATTATTCACCCTGATATTAAAAGGTATATTATTCGTTGTCCCAATAAAATTTGTGCCGTCTGTAGTAGCGGCATTACCCGTAAGCAGCCAGGAGTTTCCGGCAGTTGATCCGTTAACAATGCTGAACATTGCCCATGCGGCTCCATTCCAATAATAATAACCTGGACTAACAGCCGTACCACCAACTGTGGTCGCTGTATTATACACTAACAATGATACCGCCGGACTGGTAATGGTCGCAACGTCGGCTGTTCCTGTAAGCGCCACCCTTGGTATCAGCAAGCCTTTGTTAGTATGTTTTAATTCCAGCACTGCGCTGTTGTGAGGTGTAGTTGTTCCAATACCAACAGATTGCTGTGCCTTAGTGTGATAAGAAACAAATAATATAGCGGTCAGAATAATGGAGCGATTTTCCATAAATTAAATTTAAAATGATGAGGCTGGCTGTGATGTGAGGAGCAGTAAAAAGGTACTGTTAAGATAAGCATTAAATATCGGCAAACGATCTTTTTAAAGTCAGTGTAAAACAGTTAAAAACTTGTAACTATTCAGTCTATAAAAAAAGCCAAATTTGCATTACTATTTTTGAATTCTGAAAGTTATGCACATTGCTTTTATGTTAGCTAACAATTCATCGCTTTTTGGCACCGATTACACCCTTCTAT
>JBDSAP010000139.1:0-17016 GCA_039922055.1 Ferruginibacter sp. | reverse complement strand
CGCCTGGAAACTAATGGTAAATAATGCGATCAAAATTGCAATTGTACCTGCTGCTAAAAATATCCACGCACTGATATTGATACGATAGGCAAAGTCCTGTAGCCACTTGTCCATGGTGTACCATGCTAGTGGAATTGCAATGACGGTAGCAATGCAAACAAGTTTTAAAAAATCTTTGCTCAGCAAAATAATCACAGAGGCAACAGTAGCACCCAACACTTTCCTGATCCCGATTTCTTTAACTCTTTGTAATGCTGTAAAGGTTGCGAGGCCGAAAAGTCCAAGGCATGCGATGAGTACTGCAAGCACTGTAAAGATGATAGAAACCTGCTGCTGCTTTTGCTCCGCTGCATATTGCTTCGCAAAATTTTCATCGAGAAAATTAAATTCCGGCACAGCATTCTTATCAAATTGAGCATAGATTTGCTTGAGGTAAGCAAGGCCGGCAACTGTTTTTCCCTTCGCAATTTTTACATAAAGATTATCCTGAGCACGTGCATCGGGTGGCGCCATCATTACCAACGGCTCTATCTTATGCTGCAGGGAGTAGGTATGAAAATCTTTTATAACACCGATCACAATTCTTGTCTCCAGGGGGCTATTTGTATTTCTTTTAAACTGCATTTTTTTACCTATTGCTTCTTTCCACCCTAGCGTTTTCAATAATGTTTCATTGATGATTATACTGTTAATTTTGTCTGTGGTCATCTCCGGTGAAAAGTTGCGGCCCTGTACCATCTTTACATCCATCGTTTTCATAAAATCTTCATCCACCATTAATTCCTGTGCCATTTGTTCATTGGTTGAAATGATTCCATTCTGTTCAAAAGAATAAGGGTGGCCGCCAAGATCGTTGTTGCCAATTGGATTGCCTGCCGCGGATGCAGCCTCTATTAAGGGACTTTTTAGTAGTTGTGTTTTGAGCGCCGATATTTGTGTACGCACATTCATATCATCTATATGAAAAGTGAGCGTTTGCTCCTTATTAAAACCGAGATCTTTATTTCTCGTGTACTGCATTTGGCTGTAAATAACGAATGAACCGGTGATCATTACTACTGTAATCACAAATTGGAAAACCACTAATGATCTGCGAAAAAGAATGTTGGCCTGTAGGTTTCCTAACTGGCCTTTTAATGCAGCGATCGTTTTAAAGCGTGAAAGAAAATAAGCAGGATAAATTCCACTGATGATACCGATGATTGTTGCAAACACTATAACTGCAAGCGACGTTTCAACAATGCCAAAGCGCCATATTGTTAACTGTTTTCCTGCAATACTATTGAACATCGGTAGCGATACATTTGCAAGAAAAAAAGCGATAGCGGCAGCAATAAACGTTATCACTAATGACTCAGTGATGAACATACCAACCAGGTGACGGCGACCTGAGCCGATCACTTTACGAATACCTACTTCTTTTACCCTTACGGAAGAACGGGCGGTACTAAGGTTCATATAGTTGATCAAAGCAATCAATAAGATTAAGACAGCAATGGCCATGAACATATAAACTCGGCTAATGCTTCCATTGGCCGCTAATTCATAATCAAGATTGGAATGCAGGTGAATAGAAGTCAAGGGTTGCAGTTCCATTCTATAATCTTTCACCTTCATTTCTTTTTTTATAGTAGCTGCTGCAAAAGAAGGTACCTTTTTTTCAAGCGATTGAATGCTTGCATTTTTCGCCAGCTTTATGTAAGTGTAGACATAAAAGTTTTGCCATTCTTTGGAGTTAAAAGATTCATCAGCAGAACGTACACCGCTAAAATGAAGGTGTGTATTTTCAGGAAGATCTTTTACAACACCCGTTACCAGGTTGCCGAAAGTAGTTCCAAAATAAATGGTTTTGTTCAACGCTTTGCCAGCATCGTCGAATATTTTTGTAGCAAGACTTTCGGTGATTACAATTGAGTTTGGTTTTGAAAGTGCAGTAGCAGGATTTCCATATTTGAAATCGTATTGAAACACTTTAAAAAACTGGTCGTCAGAAACAATGATATCGCCAACCTTTAATGTTTTGTCTGCATAAGAGATAACGCCGCCGCCTTCCCTGTCAATGCGTGTGGTCGATTCCACTTCGGGAAATTGTTGCTTCATAGCAGGGCCAAATATGGGCGAGGTAATCGGAAGGTCAAGCTTGCCACCTTCCCAGCTTGCATGCTGCGCAACACGATAAATACGATCGGCTTCCGGTTGATTATGATCGTAACTAAATTCATCGCCAATATATAATGCGATCATCCAAAATGCTGCAAGGCCAATTGCAATGCTAAATATATTGATGCCGGCATAGGTTTTATTTCGCCATAAATTCCGCCATCCTATTTTGAGATAATTTCTAAACATGATCTTGATGTGTGATGTATGATGTGATTTGATGTCTGATGTATGATGTCTGATGTCTGATTTGTAAGATTTACTTTTTAGAGCTTTGCACTTTATCTCATTTTATTCTTCCTGTTTTATTTCTTTCTGTTCTATCTCTTGATCTCCATATTTTCGAATTCTACCATTAACACATTCGCTAATTTGTTAACCAGCATTTAATCTTTATTGATCATCGTTGTGTCACTCCCTTGTACGTTTTCAGCATCTTTGTACTTTTCTTGACCGCTTTGAAATAGGCCAAGGTTGTTCTGACCTCAGCCCTTTCTCCCTCCGAAAGAGAGGAGGCGGTGCTTTATCTCTTTATTGATCAATTGATCATTGATCATTGCTACTCAGCAAACCATCCGCGTCAGTTTAATCTTGTCCTTTCTCCTCCCTTTGGGGGAGGCCGGGTGGGGCCGCTACTCAGCAAACCATCCGCGTCAGCTTACTCTTGCCCTCCTCCTCCCCTTTGGGGAGGCCGGGAGGGGCCGCCTTTCTACTCCGTCCTCAAACTCTTCACCGGGTTTGCCACTGCTGCTTTCATAGCCTGAAAACCTACTGTAAGCAGTGCAACCAACATTGCTACTATCGCAGCTATTACAAATACCCACCAGCCTATATTTATGCGATACGCAAAATCTTGTAGCCAGTTGTGCATTGCATACCATGCTATGGGAAAGGCAATGATGGTTGCAATGAAAACCAGCTTTAAAAAGTCTTTTGAAAGTAATGCTACGATGCTGCTCACATTTGCACCAAGCACTTTTCTTACGCCAATTTCTTTTACACGTTGTGTGATGGTGAAAGCTGAAAGACCAAATAAACCAAGACAAGCGATGAAGATGGCAATGCATGCAAACACCGTAAATATTGTTCCCTGTCTTTGTTCTGCCTGGTAAAGCTTATCGAAGTTTTCATCGAGGAAAGTGTATTGGAATGGAACTTCGGGAAGCAACTTTGTCCATGTTTTTTCAAGGTGGGCGAGGGATGCCTTTACATTGTTTCCGGAAAACTTTACTGTAAGATTATTGAAGTAATATTGTGACGGTGGAAAAACCGTGAGAACGATTGGTACTATTTTTTGGTGCATGCTTTCGAAATGAAAATCTTTTATTACACCTATTACGTGCCCTTTGGTGTTACCATACTTAAAATCCCGTCCTATGGCATCATTGGCAGATTTCCAACCGATCGCCTTTATTGCAGATTCGTTCAATATAAAACTTAATGTGTCCGTACCATAATCTTTTGAGAAGTTCCTGCCGGCGGCCAACCCAATGTTATAAGTAGGAATAAAATTGTAATCAACAGAAACAAATTTTATATCTGTTTTTAAAGGCGTCATAGAATCAGCCGACATGGTAGCGGCGCCCATCGCATCCAGCAATCTTCCGGTTGGTATGCGGGAAGAGCGGGCAACATTTTTAAACCCGGAATTAGTGAGCAATTCATTTCTGAATGCGTCATATTTTTCATTGAGTGTACCATTATACGGAATAACCACCACTTGCTCTTTATCAAAGCCAAGTGATTTCTTTTGCATGTAATTCAACTGTTGAAATACGATGGCAGTAGTGATCAAAAGAATAATGGAAATAGCAAATTGTGTGACCACCAATACTTTTCTGAATGATATACCGGCGCCGCCAGCTTTGAACAATCCTTTGAGTGTTTTTACAGGTTGAAACGAAGACATAAATAGCGCAGGATACAAGCCTGAGAAAATACCTATTATAAATGGCGCCAGCAAAACAGGAACAAGCACCAACGGGTGCAGCAATATGTTTACAGAAAGTTCCTGTCCTGAAACTTTGTTTAACCAGGGTAAGGTAAAATATAACAGGACCATCGCAATCATGATCGCTACCCATGCTAATAAAACAGACTCGCTAAGGAATTGAAGTATCAGTTCTTTTTTCCCTGCGCCCATTACTTTACGTATCCCGATCTCCCTTGCTCTTAGTGCAGACCGTGCTGTGGAAAGATTCATATAGTTGATACATGCAATCAATAAAATAAATAGACCAATAGCGGCGAAAATATATACCCGCCCAATGTCTCCGTTTGGTTCGGCTTCATAGTCTGTATGCGAATACAAATGAATATCAGTAAGCTTTTGCAGCTCAAGCTTTGTAAACTTTGATGGCTGGCTGCCGATATATTCCTTTCCACTCATTCGTTTGTTTACAAATGCAGGAAACTGTGCTACCATTTTATTTGGATCATAATGTTTTGGCAACAGCAGGTAAGTGAAAAAAGAATTATTTCCCCAGCTTGTTTGCAGGTTTTCCTCGCCGTACACATCGTTGTTTTTTAATGTGCTAAACGAAATAAGCATGCCCGGGTGCATGTGCGCATTGGAAGGAAAGGCTTTGTAGATACCTGTAATTTTTACATCGTATTTGTTGTTCCAGCGAAGCGTTTTATCCAAAGGGTCTTCATCGCCAAAATATTTCTTCGCTGTTTCTTCAGTCAGCATAACGGAGAAGGGCCCGGATAAAGCAGTCTTTTTATTTCCCTTTAAAACCTTAATGGTAAAGACATCAAAAATATTTTCATCCGCATAAGTTATTTCCTTTTCATTGATGCGTTTTTCTTTATAACGAAATGGTTCATTCGTATTGACGTACATCCTCGTCATTTTTTGAATTTCCGGAAAATCAGTGGGCAGGTAATAGCCAAATGCAGGTGCAACGGTACTCAACTTGAGAGACACCACCCCTGCTTCATTGTTAAACTCCCTCGTTACCCGGTAAATATTATCTGCGTTTTCATTGTACCTGTCATAACTCAATTCATTCAGGATATAAGTGGTGATAAGCAGGCAGCAGGTAAGCCCAACTGTTAACCCAAACAGATTGATGAACGATATAAATTTATACTTCAGGAGATTTCTTATTGCTATTTTAAAATAATTCTTAACCATAATTTGATGTGTGATGTATGATGTGTGATGTATGATTTACGTCTGATGTCTGATTTATGATGTCTGATTTGTTTGTTATTCATTCAGTAATTGATCGAAAATATTTTTGAATCTTGGAGTCCGGAGAGTCTTTAAGTCTTACACAAGTGCTATACCACTAACCAATGCATTCGTGTTTAGTTAGTTATATATACGATTGGATAAAAATATGTACGAAATCGAACACTCGGTGTGCGGTTATGGGTGTATACAATGCCGGAGAAGAAGAGAGGAGGCGGTGCTTTATCTCTTTTTGCAAACATTGAATCTTCCAAATCAACTTTATCTCGTTGTTGATCGTTGCTCAGCAGACCATTTGTCTTAGCCTAATCTTGTCCTTTCTCCTCCCCTTGGGGGAGGCCGGGTGGGGCCGCCTTTCTACTCCGTCCTCAAACTCTTCACAGGATTTGCCAACGCTGCTTTTATTGATTGAAAACTAACCGTTATCAATGCTATCATTATTACCAATATGCCTGCCGCGGCAAAAAGCCCCCAGTTCAACGTGATCCGGTAAGGATAATTCTGTAGCCATTTATCGGCGGTAAACCAGGCCATTGGGATGGCGATCACCATTGCTATAATAACCAGTTTTAAAAAATCTCCGGACAGTGTAACGACTATTGTATTTACCGTTGCGCCCAGCACTTTGCGGATACCTATTTCCTTGGTTCGTTTTTCGGTAGATAACACAGATAATCCAAACAAGCCAATGCAGGAAATAAAAATGGTAAGCACAGCTCCGAATAACATGATCTGTTTCCACTTGGATTCAGCCTCGTAATTCTTAAGGTTTTGCTCGTTCTTAAATTTGTAACTATAAGGGTTGAGAGGGAAAAGTTTTTTGTATGTTTTTGCTACATGTTTCAGGGTACCCGTTTCAGTGCCTGGTTTGATTTTTATAAACGCCATGCCATAATCGTTGCCGGCCTTCATCGTAAATACCTGCGGTCCTATTTTTTTATTTAATGATTCATAATGATAATCTTTTACGACACCTATTACTTTATACTTTTCGTTATCGTGGTACCAGAAATTTATCTGCTCGCCAATAGGATTTTTCCACTCTGCTTTCTTTACAAAAGCTTCATTCACTATTACTGAATTAGAGGAATCAGAAGGGAAATCTGTTGAAAAATTTCTTCCAGACAAAAGAGGTATTTTCAATAATGTTAAATAAGATTCGTCCACTGTTTCGTAAGCGAACTGCATAACGGAATCGCTGCTGATCTTTGCGCCCGTGCCCCAACTACCGCCATTCTTAGGCGCTATGCCAATGATGTCAGGGTTCTTCATCAGTTCTTCCTTTAATAGTCTCGCTTCGCTGTGTTTCATATTTTGCTTACCAATCATAATAAGGTTGCTGTCATCGTAGCCTAACTTTTCTGTAGTAAGAAAATTAAATTGTGCATATACAGTAAATGTGGCAATGATCAAAAATGAAGCAAGGGCAAACTGCAATACCACCAATGATTTTTGCAGGTAATTTTTTCCGGCAAGATTAAAGCGGCTGTATAATGTTTGCACCGGATTGTAAGCAGACAAAACTATCGCCGGGTAAAAACCAGCAAGTAAACTGGTGACGAGGAAAAGAATAACATAACCCCCAATCAGCTTTGCATCGAATAAATAAGAAAGCGCCAACACTTTATTGGCAAGACTGTTAAAGACAGGCAAAATAAGTTGCACAATACCGATTGCCAGTAAGAAAGCAATAATACAAAGCAGGAAAGATTCTCCCAGGAACTGCATGATGAGCTGCTTCCGGTCGCCACCGATCACTTTTCTTATACCAATTTCTTTGGCCCGCTTTACTGAACGTGCTACTGTAAGATTTATAAAATTTATGCACGCAATAAGAAGGATAAATAGCGCAATACCTGAAAGAATGTAAGCGTACATAGGATTACTTGCATCGGAAAGGCCATTTTGTGCCGGTAGTTCGGTGCTCATATGCATATCCGTAAAGGGCTGTAGCAGGTACTCGTTGTTCCAACCCATGGGACCGTATTTTGCCAGTAACATTTCCTGGGCTTTTTTGGAGTCTGCTGTATATACCTTATGAATTTTTGCTTCAGTTGTTGGCACAGTCGCCTGCGGGGTAAGTACTACAAATGTGTTCAGGAAAAAATTAAACCAGTTTTCACTGTTTTGTTCCTCCTGCTGAGACACTTTTATGGGCAGCAGCATATCAAATTTTATAGAGGAGTTTTGGGGAGATTTTTTTGCTACAGCAGTTACTTTGTAAGTCGCAAAAGCGCTATCGTTTTTTAACGATACTGTCCGGCCGATCACGTCTGTGGTACCAAATTGTTTTTTAGCTTCCTCCTCAGACAGTACAACAGAAAACGGATCTTTCAAGCAAGTGGTAGGATTGCCACTTAACAATGGAAAAGAAAATACTGAAAAGAAATTCGAGTCCACTTGCAACAATTCCTGGGGCTTTACGTCTGTGCCTGTTTTAATATCTGCGTACCCGCTTTGTATGCGGACAAAAGATTTTATCTCTGGGATATTTGCAGTAAATTTTGGCCCCTGGAAGTAGCCGGTGTTGCCATCTTTACGTCCTTTGGCGCCGTCCTTCTCAATGCCCTGCGTTACGATGCGATAGATATTATTCACGTTTGGATGAAAGCGATCATAGCTCACTTCATCTTTTACGTACAAGATAATAAGCATGGCACAGGCCAGGCCCAGACTTAATCCTGCTATATTGATAAATGCGTAAACTTTGTTTCGGCGCAGGTTTCTAAACGCTGTTTTAAGATAGTTTTTAAACATAAAATTTATTTTAAGAAACGTTAACTTTTATTTTTTACCAAGGAGCATTGACCTTTTTCCTAACTCTGCCGAATGCGTTATAAGTCTCTCCTCCCTTCCTCCTCTCAGGCTTCATCTCTTTACTAAACATTGTGGCCTCACCTCCCAACCTCCTCTCCGAAAGAGAGGAGGCGGTGCTTTATCTCTTTACCAAACATTGAATCTTCCAAATCAACTTTATCTCGTTGTTGATCGTTGCTCAGCAGACCGTTTGTATTCGCCTAATCTTGTCCTTGCTCCTCCCCTTGGGGGAGGCTGGGTGGGGCCCTTCCAAATCGGCTTTATCTCTTTAATGATCATTGATCTTCAGCTTACCATTTGTATTCGCTTAATCTTGTCTTTTCTCCTCCCCTTGGGGGAGGCCGGGTGGGGCCACTCCTCAGCAAACTATTTTGTATTAGCCTAATCTTGCCTACCTCCTCCCCTTCGGGGAGGCCGGGTGGGGCCCTACTCCGTTCTCAAACTCTTCACCGGGTTAATACTAACCGCCTTTAATGCCTGTATGCCAATGGCTATTATTGCTATTAGTAATGCTGCCGCACCTGCAAATGCAAACACCCACCAGCCAATGCTGATACGATATGCATAATCTTGTAACCATTGATGCATCAGCCACCAACCTATTGGTATGGCGAGTAATAATGAAATAACTATCAGCCGCATAAAATCACGTGATAACAGTACCAATATGCTTTGCGCCGATGCACCTAACACTTTGCGGATGCCGATCTCTTTGGTGCGTTGCAATACATTGTATGCTGATAAACCGAGCAGTCCGAAGCAGGCTATGAGTATAGCGAGAAATGCGAATACGCCGAATACTTTTCCGAACAGCAAATCTGCTTTATACTGTTGGCTGAACGATTCATCCAGAAAATAGTAATCGAAAGGATCTTTAGGGAAATAGCTGCTCCATACTTCCTTTAAAGAAGCAATTATTTGTTGCGACTTTCCGGCTTCAATCTTTACAGAATAAAATCCTGTTGCATTGGGACGGTTCAACATGATGATAGGGTTTATGGTCTTTTGCAAACCCAACTGGTGAAAATTTGCTGTAACGCCCATTATTGAAAGTGTGTCGCGACCACCTCGCAATATCCTTTGATTTACCGCACTGGCTGCATCTTTAAATCCCAATAATTTTACGGCACTCTCATTTAATAAAATTGCTTTTTTATCTGTACCAAACTGGTCTGAAAAACTTCTTCCGGCCAACAATTTAATACCATACGAAGGGATATAATCTTTGTCGATACCAATATTATAAAGTGTAACAGATGTGGCCTGGTCTGCGCCTAATCTTTTGGAACCATTTGTCCAGTAAATCTCATCACCAAATACGCTAGTGGATGCTGTCATGCTTTTAACAGATGGCAATTGCAACACTTTGGATTTAAATGGCTGAAAGGTGTTTTGATATACAGAGTCAACGATTGTTTGCGGTCCGCTTACAACAAGTGTTTGATCGATGTTGGCGCCAATGCTTTGATTACGCATATAATTAACCTGCTGGTAAACGATTATAGTTCCCGCAATTAAAACAACTGAAGTAACGAACTGAACTACAATTAAACTTTTGCGCAGCATGAGCCCGCTTGTTGTGTTTTTAAAAGCGCCTTTCAACACAGTAACAGGCATAAACCCAGACAACACAAATGCTGGATACAAACCGGAAAGAAAAGTACCGACTGCAAACAAACACGCAAACACCATCCAGTAATTTGTTGTTAAAGCAACACCTGTATAATTTTCCCGCCCGGTAAAACTATCAAATGGATGAAGCAGTATAAAAAAGACAATAAGCGACAGCAGTAGCGAGATGAAATTCAGCAGCAGGCTCTCTGTTAAAAACTGTCTTATTAAATTGCCACGCAAAGCGCCGAGTACTTTTCGAACGCCTACTTCTCTTGCCCGTTCAACTGATCTTGCTGTTGCAAGATTTATATAATTGATCCATGCGATACAGATAATAAAAATGGCGATGAGAAAAAGAAAGGCTACTGCCTGTCCATTGCCATTTACTTCTGCTTCCTGGTTATAGTTGGAGAAAAGATGGATATCTGTTAACGGTATAAGGTGCAGCTCGGTTCTGTTATTATTATTTTTATTCCAGTCTTTACTGTTGATATATTTATCGGTAAAAGTGGCAAGTTTTGTTTCGAATTTTTTGTAATCTACACCAGATTTTAATTTAACGTACACATAGAAATCGTACCAGCCCCAGGCTGTTTCACTGGAGTTTGAGCTATCACCCGAAAGCAGCATTTCTTTTCCCAGCGTTGAGTAGGAAACGAGGTAATTCATGATAAGGTGGGAGTTGGCCGGATGATCTTTGTAAACACCGGTTACTTCAAAAGACTGTGGCTGCGAGCTGTTTCGATTAACTAATCTTTTGCCCAATGCATTTTCATTACTAAAATATTTTTTAGCGGTCGATTCGGAAAGAATGATCTTGTCTGGCGCATCCAGCGCTGTGTGTGGATTGCCTTTTATAAATTGAAGTGCAAACATATCCACAGAGGCAGGATCGGCATAGTAGCCCTTGTTCTCGGAAAACTTTTTATCCTGTGCGTCATTGGCCAGTAGCAGGTTGTCATCGATCAGCCGGCAAAAAGTATCAACTTCGGCAAAATCTTTTTTCATTGTTGGCGCAATGGCCGGGTAAGAAGTTGCAGATTTATACGCCAGCACACCCTTCTGATAACTATCGAGTCTTACCCTTACAATCTGATTAGCAGCGGGCACAAAATCATCATAGCTTTTTTCATACGACACATAGTGAAATATGAGCAGGCAGCAGCTCATGCCAATTGTTAAGCCAACAATATTTAAAAGCGAGTATCCCTTTCTTTTAAAGATGTTTCGTACTGCGATTCTTAGGTGACCTGTTTGCATGTGTTGTGATTTAGTTCGTTGTTGATGGTTGTTCGTTCATGGTTGATGGTTCATTGTTCATGGCTGTTTGCTGCCAGGTGCTTTCTTTGTACAAGAGGGCCATGCAAGGATGCTCCTTCATATTCTATCGCCTGGATAAAAAATTTTTTGTTTTTTGTTTACTGTTTATTGTTTGTGCTCTGACCTCCCTCCTCTCCGAAAAAGAGGAGGCGGCACTTCATCGCTTTACCAAACATTGCGGCCTCACCTCCCTTCCTCCTCTCCCAAAGAGAGGAGGCGGTACCTCATCTCTTTACCAAACATTGAATCTTCCAAATCGGCTTTATCGCTTTGTTGATCGTTGCTCAGCAGACCGTTTGTCGTAGCCTAATCTTGTCCTTTCTCCTCCCTTTGGGGAGGCCGGGTGGGGCCTTTCCAAATCGGCTTCATCGCTTTTTTGATCGTTACTCAGCAGACCGTTTGTCTTAGCCTAATCTTGTCCTTTCTCCTCCCCGTGGGGGAGGCCGGGTGGGGCCGCTCTATCTCTTTTTTGATCGCTCCTCAGCAGACCATTTTGTATCATCTTAATCTTGCCTTCCTCCTCCCCTTCGGGGAGGTCGGGAGGGGCCGCCCTACTCCGTTCTCAAACTCTTCACCGGGTTTGCAATTGCCGCTTTGATGGATTGAAAACTTACCGTGATCAATGCTATGGCAATGATGAGTGCAAACGGTAAAATAAAATACAGCGCTTGTATATTGGTACGGAAAGCGTACCCCTTCAGCCAATTATAAGTAGTGAGCCATGCAAGTGGCGCTGCAACCAGGAATGCCAGTATCAACAACAAGGCAAATTCACGGTAAAGCAATTTTAAAATGCCCGCTACTGAAGCGCCCAATACTTTGCGGATGCCTATCTCTTTAGTACGTTGTAAAGTGGTGAATGATGCCAGCCCAAATAAACCCATACATGCAACGAGGATGGCAAGGGTGGTAAACAAACCGAACACCTGCCCGAAGCGCTGGTCGGCCTTATACTGTTCATTAAAATGTTCGTCGAGGAAAAAATATTCAAAAGTATTGCCCGGGAAAAAACTGGCCCATTCCTTTTTTACATAAGCAATTGTTTGAGCGGCCTGGTTCGCATCGGTCTTCAAAGAAATATATCCTCTGACGTCGGGGATACAACGAAATATCAATGGCTCAAAGGATTCTCTTAAAGATTGCTGGTGAAAATTTTCGGCAACTCCGGTTACGGTGTATACTTCTCCCCAAAAATCAATGCGCTTGCCAATGGCTTCTTCTGGCTTATTAAAGCCTAATTGCTCCACCCCTTTCCTGTTAAAAATAACAGCATGGTCATCGGTAGTAAAATCTTTTGAGAAGGCCCGCCCGGCCACCAGCTTCATATCATAGGCTTTCATATAATCGAAATCAACTCCAATAACCCTGTACTGTTTTTGAGTAGATTCATCTGTGCCTACGAGTTTGATGCCACCGGCATTCCAACCGACAGGCTCACCTGGAATACTGCTCGAAACAGTAACGGAATGAATGGATGATCGCTGCTTTAATGATTCTTTATAAGCCGTCATCTGTTGCAAAAACGTGGAGTCCGTAGTAACGACAGGAGCCCTTACTACCAGTGTTTGATCTATATTTATTCCGAGTGATTGCTTACGCATATACTGGATCTGCTGGTATACGATCACAGTACCAATGAGTAAAAATAAGGATGCCGCAAACTGGAATACCACCAGTGATTTTCTTAGCAATGCTCCGTGCGTGGTACTGATCATTTTTCCTTTTAATACTTCGATCGGTTTAAAACCTGACAGAACAAATGCCGGATACAATCCTGCGAAGAAAACACCTGTGATAAACAGGGCTAAAAGCCCTACCCAGAAATTTAACTGGGAAAATAATGTGAAGGAAATATGCTGACCGGAAAGCTCATTGAAACCAGGAATGGAAATAACAACGATGAGTAAGGCCAATATCAAAGCGATGCCATTTAACACCGCGGATTCAGACAGGAACTGTATGACCAGTTGCCTGCGTTGCGAGCCAATTGCTTTGCGAATACCAACTTCTTTCGCCCTGCTGACCGCACGGGCAGTGGCGAGGTTGATGTAATTTACCCATGCAATAATGATGATGAAAAAAGCAATGCCGAGCAAGAGATAAACTGTTTTTCCATCACCGGTAGCACCCGGCTCCATTATGTAATGAGAGTACAAATGAATATCTTCCAAAGGTTGCAGAAGATAGATAGCCGAGATGTTGTATTTCTTCAAATCCTCACCAACAAATTTTTCAACTACGGGTATAAATTTCTTTTCAACCACTGCGGGGTCAACACCTTTTCTTAACAATAAATAAGTGAGGCAACCGTCATTGAGCCAAGCTGTTTCGGGATTGTTATCAGGACCTCTTTCCTTAACGTAAGTTGCGTAAGACATTAAAATATTTGGCCTCAATTGCGTATTCACCGGGGCATCCTTGTACACAGCGCTGATCGTATAATCGTTCTTTCGATTCAGCTTAATTGTTTTGCCAACAGCATTCGTGTTACCGAAAATCGTTTTAGCGGTAGTTTCAGAGATCGCAGCCGTATAAGGCTCTGTTAAAGCAGTAGCAGGATTTCCATGAAGCAAGGGATAAGTAAAAATCTTAAAGAATGAACCACTTGCATAGAACGCCTGCTCAATTTTTAATGGTTGGTTATTTATTTCTGTGGTTACCTGGTCTCTCTGCAAGAGCTTTACATAATCCTCAATTTCGGGAATAGCATCTTTAAATGAATTGCCCACGGCATAAGCGCCAGCAGCCCATTGTGTACTGAGCTTTCCATTATCATACCTGTCTTGTTGCACCCGATAGATGCGGTCTTTATTGGTATGAAATTTTTCATAGCTCAATTCAAATGTGACATATTGTAAAATGAGGACACATGCGGCAATACCAATTGCAAGACCAAGGATGTTAATTGCCGAATATCCTTTGTGGCGTGTAATATTGCGCCAGGCGATTTTGAAATAATTCTTTATCATGGTTTGATGTATAATTTATGATGTATGATTTGATGTCTGATGTCTGATGTCTGATGTCTGATGTATGATTTGTGATATTTATTTTTAGAGTTTTTACGATTTCATGCTGTGTTTTGTTCTCTGGTTTTCTGTTTTTTGTTTTGTGTTTATTGTTTGTGTGTTTTCTATTGCAGTTTGCTGACCTCACCTCCCTTCCTCCTCTCCGAAAGAGAGGAGGCGGCGCTTCATCTCTTTACCAAACATTGAATCTTCCAAATCAGCTTTATCTCCTTATTGGTCGTTACTCAGCAGACCGTTTGTCTTAGCCTAATCTTGTCCTTTCTCCTCCCCTTGGGGGAGGCCGGGTGGGGCCTTACTCCGTTCTCAAACTCTTCACCGGGTTTGTAATAGCGGCTTTAATAGCCTGGAAACTTACGGTGAGTAATGTGATGAGTAAAGCGCCGCCAATAGCGGCAGCAAAAATCCACCAGCTAATTGTGGTGCGATACTGGTATTTCTGTAGCCAGCCCTGCATATAATAATAAGCAACGGGTATGGCAATCACACAGGAGATAATAACCAAAAGCACAAAGTCTTTTGATAACAATTTCCATAGGTTGAATACTGAAGCGCCTATTACTTTCCTGATGCCGATTTCTTTGGTTCTTTGTTCTGCAACGAAGGATGCCAATCCAAATAAACCGAGGCAGGATATGAAGATGGCGAGCAGGGCGAAGAAACGGGAGAGCTTACCAATACGTTCCTCCTGGCTGAACTTTTGTGCATATTCATCATCCACAAATTTGTAATCAAACGAAGCCGAAGGCACCACCTTTTTAAACACTGATTCAATCTTTGGCACTGCTGCACTGGCACTAACTGTTGGTTTAATTTTTATAGTGATCTGGCTGGAGGCTTCATACTTATAATCTAAAAAGAAAAAAGTTTGCTTAACCGGTTCATAAGGCGATTGCATGACCATGTCTTTAATGACGCCAATGATTTTCCACGACTGCTCAGGATCCCTCCCATTACTGTGTTTGACAGTTGTTCCTACAGGGCTTTTTAACCCCATATATTTAGCGGCCGTTTCGGTAATAATTAAGGCCGAAGAATCGAAAGCAAAGTCTTTTGAAAAATCACGGCCGGCGGTAAATTGCCAGCCAACAGTTTTACCAAAATCATGTGTAACATTACAAACTGCGAAATCATTATCTCTTTGAGGATCCCAACCCTCCCAGCTAAAACCGCCGGAATTATTATACACGGCTGTTAATGGATTGGTAGAAAAAGCCATGTCAGAAACCGCCCCGGTATTAATCAATTCGGTTTTTAATACATCATACTTTCCCTGGTAATTAGGATCGTTCATTGGTAGCGTTACCAAACCTTCGCGGTTGTACCCAACAGGCCGGTTGCGTGCATGCTGTATCTGCTGATAAACTATGATAGTACCAATAATCAAAATGACCGAAACAGAGAACTGGACAACCACTAAAACCTTACGCGGCAAGGCAGAAAAACGCCCCATCCTGAACGTACCCTTTAACACCTTCACCGGTTGAAAAGAAGATAAATAAAAAGCTGGATAAAGGCCGGCCATAAAACCTGTAAGCACAATGAAGGAAACTAAGATGATCCAAAAAACCGGGTTGCTGAATGGCAGTGACATGTTTTTATCAGCCAGCTCATTAAACCAGTTTAATGACAACAGCAGTAATACAACCGAGAGCACAAAAGCAATGATAACTACCAAAAATGATTCGCTTAAAAATTGCAGCACGAGGCTTCTTTTACCCGAGCCTATTGCTTTACGGACGCCAACTTCCCTGGCACGTTTTTCTGAGCGTGCGGTGCTCAAGTTTATAAAATTGATACATGCTAAGAGCAGTACAAAAGCTCCGGCTATGCCAAAAAGCCAAACGAAGGTAATACGCCCGGTTGCCGGTTTTCCATCTTTAAACTCCGAAAATAAATGCCATGTACTCATTGGAACCAATTGAACAAATGGCTTATACTTTTCGATATCTTTTTGAAATTTTTGAGGAGTGTTTTTCAAAAAGAAGTCTTTAAAGCCTGCGTTAACAGACTCCATGGAGGTATTTGGTTGTATTTGCACATAGATGTTAAACGATCTGTTATCCCATTCATTTTCGTTCGCTTTTATCCAACTGTTGGAGGAAACCCATATAGCCCAGGTTGAAAAAAACTGGACCTCAGCAAAGCGGTTGTTCTTTGGCAAATCTTCGTAAACACCTGTTACGTTTACACTGATCCGGTTATCAATTTTAAGGCTCTTGTTCATCGGGTCATCTTTGCCAAAGATCGCTTCAGCGGTTGATCTTGAAAGAATGATCGAATTAGGATCGCTTAAGCCTGCATAAGTGCCTTTCAGCATTTTTAAAGAAAGCATTTCCGGCGCACCGGCTTCAATGAACTCTCCCTTTTTAGTAATTTTTTTATCGGTCGTCGACAGCGTATAATCACCAATCCACCAGGCCATCAAAACATGTTTAAAATACCGCTTGTAATTTGTTTTGAGCACGGCGCCCATGGGGAACTGCAACGCCTCACTGCCGTCAATGATACCTGTTCCCGGATCTGTTCCTCCGGCCCATACCTGGGCAATGTTATCATAGTTTTTATGGTACTTATTAAAAGATACTTCATCATATATCCAAAGCCCGATGAGGATGGCCACAGCCATTCCAGCAGCAAGTCCACCAATGTTGATGGCGCTGTAAGCTTTGCTTCTTATCAAATTTCTCCAGGCAGTTTTAAAATAGTTTCTTAGCATGATATTTTGATCTATGATGTGTGATGTACGATGTATGATGTTTTATGTCTGATGTATGATGTCTGATTTGTGATGTTTATTCTTTCGAGTTTTACTTTTTAAGGATCTGATGCCTTTCTATTCATTCGTCTTATTTTTTTTTGTTTTTTGTTTTTTATTTT
>JBDSAP010000138.1:0-45893 GCA_039922055.1 Ferruginibacter sp. | reverse complement strand
GCCGGTAGGTGTAGGAATACCCTGGGGCCACACCGGCCTGTTCGTCCAAACATGTACCGTGTGTACTGGTCAAATTACACCGGACTGAATCCATGTTTCTACATTGCGTGTGTCGTCACCGCTACTGCCCTGGTTGCCCATTTGCGTTACCACTTTGTATTTAGCCGCAGCTTCGGTTAAAATGCGTGCTTCATAAATATCATGCGTTAAAGGTTTTTCGCAGTACACATGTTTGCCCAGTTGCATGGCGGCAAGCGCCATCGGGGCATGCATGTGATCGGGTGTGGTAATGATCACCGCATCTATATTTTTATGCTCTTTATCGAGCAGCTTGCGGTAATCTTTATAGTACGGCGCTTTTGGCCACTGAGCTCTCGCTTTCACAGCCATACGGTCGTCGACATCGCACAAGGCTACAATATTTTCAGCGCCATTGTTCCATGCATAAGGGAGGTTTACTTCGGCCTTGCCGCCAGCGCCAATACCTGCTATATTTAGTTTATCGCTCGGCGCAATATACCCACGGCCCAATACGTGTCGCGGCACAATATAAAAGCCGGCAGTGGCTATTGTGGCGTTCTTAATAAAATTTCTGCGGCTGTTATTTTTTTTATTCATAGCAACAATTATTAGTGTACTGGGCAAGGGATAAATTAGTGACCTGGTATTTTGCTCCTCATTGATAAAATGTACAAGAGTGCGATCCGCCGCGGCGGACTGGCTGCCACTGAAGCTTAATTGAAAAACTTCTGCTGGGTTCAAAAAAATTGTTTATTATTTTATCCTTTGTTTACTATAAAATTGGAGAGATAAATATACCAATTCTATTTTGTGATGATTACAATCTGCCTGTTTAACTTTCTTCAAAATGGGAGTACAACACTTCTGGTCGGATCTTTTCAGGCATAGTTTGAGGAACTGTGTATTCTTCAGTATTGTAATATATTTTTGGTTAATTCGTTTGTTTTAATATCTTCGGACGCCCGAATCAATAATAATCGTACTACAGAATCAACCCGTACCATACTCAAACAGCAACGTTTTAAATAAAATTACCCATCCTCTATGCCAGCTATTTTTTCAAGATCCGCCTTGCGGAATTTAATTTTCGTTTTGCTTGCCTGCGTTTCAACAACTGCATTTGCACAGTCAGATGACGATATCAGTTCAGCCGAAATGTATTCCCGAAAATTTAAAGACGATGAAATAATGTGTACCTCATCGTACCGGTATTTCACATTCGACAAAGGAAAAAATGCCTTGAATGATAAGGTAGTTGAGATACAGGAAGATGCTGAATATGAATTTCTTTCTCTAAGGAAATTCGCAAGTATGGCGTACCCTGAATACTACAACAAATTCATCCAGTTAAAAACATTTAAGCGTGCTGTAAAATCTCGCAATAGGTTCGTAACACTGGCCAGAACAGGCATCGACAGGTCTGTTACAGATGATGGTGTTTTCTTTGATGACAGCCGTGTACAGTTCTTTCCGATCAGGTTTTCACAAATAGGAGAAGTATCAAAGGTAACGGTGAAGAAAGCCTATACCGATGGTAAATACCTTACCCGTTTGTTTTTTAATTCTGCCTATCCTGTAAAGGAACAGGTATTGGAATTTAAAGTGCCTGACTGGCTTACAGTCGATTTTAAACGCATGAATTTTGATGGGCAAAAAATTGAAGTAAAAGAAACAACAAAAGGCGGCTATACCAATTATGTGTTTACGATGAAGGATGTTGCTGCATACAAATCGGAGTATAGGCGTATCGGTCGTGCGTACACCGATCCGCATATTATTGTACAGATAAGATCTTTTGAAAGTAAGGGAGAGGTTTTAAAAGGCTTTGATAAAACAGACGATGTATACGCATGGAATAACCGCCTGTATTTAATGGCTGGTAACGAAAAAGATAAACTGCAATCACAGGTTACTAAACTAACCCAGGGCAAAACAAATGATGTAGAAAAGATAAAGTCGGTCTATTATTGGGTGCAGGATAATATCCGTTATATAGCATACGAAGATGGTTACTCCGGTTACATTCCAACATCTGCACAGGATGTGCTGGCAAAAAAATATGGTGACTGTAAAGGCATGGCGAACCTGTTAACTGAAATGCTGAAGATCGCTGGCTACGATGCTCATTTCTCTTGGGTAGGTACAAGGGCGCTTCCTTACCAACAGAGTATGCCGGCGCTTTGCGTAAACAATCATGCAATTTCTACTTTGTATTTAGGCGGCAAAACCTATTTCCTCGATGGCACTGAAAGCTATGTGCCCTTCAATGAAAATGCTTTCCGTATCCAGGGCAAAGAGGTAATGGTTTCCAACGGAGATAAGTTTGATATAAAGACGGTGCCACTTACTACGCCTGAAGAAAACAGGTTGTCTACCAAAGCTGATTTTTCAATGGTAAATGATAAGCTTACCGGCAAAATAAAAGTAGCCTTATCGGGTAACCAACGAACAGAATTTCACCAGTCGTATCAAAATCTTCCCAGCAGCAGCCAGAAGGATTTCTTAAACGATTTTCTTGAATTTGGTAATGATAATATGATCGCCACAAATGTAAAAACCAGTGATTTGAATAACCGTGATATTCCTGTAACAATTGATGGCGATGTAGATTTTTCAAACACTGTAAATAATATCAGCAACGACAATTATGTGGGAGTTGATTTTTTCCCAAGATCATTGGAGAGGTTTGTGCCTGATGAAAAACGTGTGGAAGGCTACGACCTGGATGATATAATAAAATTTGAAGATGAAATTTCATTAACCATTCCAGCCAACAGGAAATTCATTGATAAGCCAGATAACCTGGAACTGAAGTTCGATGGCTATAGTTTCAAAGGAGAGTACGTTATTAGCGGTAATAAAATGCTATTGAAAAAAGAGCTCACCATAAAGAACGGCGTCATCAAAAAAACAGATTTTCCCAACTGGATAAAGTTCATCGATGCCATAAAAGAATTCAGCAAATACTTAGTTAGCATTACCCAAAAATAAATACAGCCTGCAATGAAAATTTCAAATAAAAGAATCATCCTTTTACCAATAATATTTTTCTTCATTTCTTTAACCTCCTTCGCACAGGATTTTATCGATGAGGACTTTCTTGATAACATCGAGAGTAATGCAAAGCCACTATGGACTGGTAATAGCGCTTCGTTTAGCAGCAATACAATTCCCGAAAAATATAAAACTGAATCGGCTACAATCATTGGTTTCAGGCGGGGAGTAACGATCGATAAAAAATCGAGATTTGGTTTTTTGTCAAGAGGAGAACGTAGCCTGATCTTTTTTGAGAATGTACGTTTTAAAATAAAACTAAGTGATAAGAATGCTGTGCAGGCTTTTACTACAGTTTATTTCAGGTACAGCGATAAGGAAGATGGCTTTAGCGCAAACATTATAAAACCAGATGGCAGTGTAAAACAGGTGTCACTGAATGAAGCGGTGGGTGTGGAATCTGTATCGGATGTGCCGGAGTTCTTTAAAAGTTTTTTTGATCAGCAGGTCGGCAGTGAACGCCGTTATTTTAAAGTGGCAGTGCCGGATCTTGAAGCGGGAGATATCCTGGAATATGTTGCGGTCACGAAAAGTAAATTAAACGTTGCAGGTTCAGGTTATATCGAATTCACGCCGCAGTATGAGCTGTGCAATAAAAATTATCCAATACTTTTTAACCAGATAGTAATGGAAACTGATGACAAGTCTTTTTTTAAATCTTTATCAGTAAATGGTGCGCCGGATTTCAAAAAGGAAGTTGCCAGTGAAGCGGGATTTTTCAGGTATGTTTTTACGGACACAGACAGGGGAGTAGAAAAGGATGTGAATTTTATCAATAGTTACCAGGTGTATCCTTTGACGAAGTTCCAGGTTATTTATGCAAATAACGAAAACGTGAAAGGGGCATTGATCGGCCAGAAGGGAGAAATAAAATCCGGCTTTACAAAAGAAGAGCTTGCAAAAAAAGCCTGGGAAGATTATGCATTGGTTGGTACTGCGCCGTACGGTTATGGAAGAGTGCAAAATGTAGTAGATGAAGTATGGGCCATGTTAAAAAAAGCAGGAGCAAAGGATTGGTCTGAAAAATTATATATTAACAACGTGTACTATCGGATCAGGAATATTGTTGTGAACCGTGACACTTATTTGAGCGATAAGACAGCGGCATTTATTTTTAATTCTCTGCTTGCACAGCGAGATATCAAAGCAGAATTAATAATTACCATTTCCAACTCCGTCGGCAAATTGAAAGATGTTTTATTCGACCAGGAGATAAGGTACGCATCCAAAGTAGGCAATGATCTTTATTTTAATTATACCGATCATACTAACCCAGGGGAATTGGTAGAAAGTCTGCTGGGCAGTGAAGCATATATAATTTCAGAACCTGCGAAAAGAACCGGTGAGCAGGAAATAAAACCATTTACGCTTCCGGATGCTACAACCGCGGATAATACTATTAATTATGCAATGAATGCCTCCATCACAAATAATATGAACACGCTGGTGGTTTCACGCAAGTCTACTTACAAAGGCGTCAGCAAAGCACGTGAGATAAGCGATGCTTTGAAATATACCACCTACATGCTCGGCGATTATAGGAACTATGGAGGAGATCCGCCTACGGAAAAAATGCGGGAGAAACAAAGTGAAGAATATTACAAGTCTGTAAAAGCTTTAAATGATAAATTTAATGAACAGAAACCTGAATATGTAAGGGGCCAATTGCAACGTGAGTATGGACAGAAAATTAAGTACATTAATTTTGTTATTGGAAGTGATGGCCGTACACAAAAGACAGCGCCGCTGGTGTTTACAGAAGATTTTGAGTTGCCTGGCATGGTACGTAAAGCAGGAAAGAAATACCTGGTGAATATTCCAGGCTTGGTCGGTGGACAGTTGCAAATAAAGAAAGAAGAAAGGACCAGGAAACATGACATTAATGTGAGCTATGCAAGAGCATTAAGCTGGGACATCAGCTTTAAGATACCGGATGGCTATACAGCCGATGGCGTAAAAGAATTGAACATTAATATAGACAATGAAGCCGGCACTTACAGTTGCGCTGCCGAAGAAAAAGATGGAAATATATTATTGAAAATAAACAAGGTTTACAAAAAAGCAAATATGCCAAAAGATAAATGGACTGAAATGCTGGCATTTATAGATGCTGCTTATAGCAACTCTTACAAGTATATTTTATTAAAGCCCAAAAGCTAAAACTTAATAAGAATGTCATTGCGGATTGAGGCATCTTTGCTTGTAATTTTAATTTGTAACTTCCTATAGTTTCTAAACAATCATCGCAATGAAAGTAAAAAAAATAATTCTTCGTAGTCTGTTGGTGGTCATCTTAGCTGGCCTTGGGTATGCTGTTTATTTTTGCTGGATCACCTTTCCAATCATCAGCGGTTATGGCGCAAAGAATATGTGTAGCGCCGTGTTTCTTGCAGGCAGAAGCGAGCAGCAGGAGAATGAGCAGGAGTTGGGCTTTTTCCCAATGAGTTTGGGATCATTTACCGTTGATTATAAAGACTCATCTGTTACCGGAAAAGTGTTTGGATTTGCAAAACGTAAAGCAATTTACAGAACGGGTTTAGGTGCTACTTTGGTAAACGAATTGCCGGAAGAAACTATACGAAATCAAAAATTTAGAATGGCCCAAAGGCCGTTCGTTAATACAGATACAGTTGCCTGGCCCATGGGCGATAAAATAAATACTGCTCCGGATTCTGTAATAAACTATGCAAAACTAAAGCAAGCTGTTGGAAATGTTTTTATAGAAGAGGATACCACAAAACCAATTCGCACAAGGGCGGTTGTTGTAGTACATAATGGTAACATCATTGCGGAGCAATATGCAAGCGGGTACTCTAAAAACTCAAAGCTGATGGGGTGGAGCATGACCAAAAGCATTACCAACGCATTAACAGCAATATTGGTAAAAGATGGCAAATTAAATGTATCAGATATAGCGCCGGTACCAGAGTGGAGCGATGCCAAAGATATCCGTCACAACATCACTATAAAAAATATTTTGCAGCAAACTACCGGGCTGGATTTTTTAGAAAATTATTCCAAAAGCTGCGACGCTACAAAGATGCTTTTTGCCAGCGCTGACATGGCTGCTTACACTGCGTCCCACGGCCCCCACAACAAGCCAGGCCAGGTATTTTATTACACAAGCGGTAATACAAATATATTGTCACGCATTATCAGGCAAACAGTTGGCGAGCAGGATTATCATGCGTTTCCATACGAACGGCTTTTCTACAAATTAGGCATGTACAGCACGATAATAGAACCTGATGCGTCGGGCACTTTTGTAACCTCATCTTATTCATACGGCCCGGCAAGGGATTGGGCACGCTTTGGTTTGCTTTATTTAAATGATGGCGTTTATAATGGAGAGCGGTTGTTGCCTGAAGGCTGGGTGAAGCAAACGACTACACCCTCCGATGTTGCAAAGCGTGGGCAATATGGTTACCAGTTTTGGTTGAATGCAGGAGCCAGGAATGATTCTGCCAAGCGAAGCCTTCCAAGCTGCCCGACGGATTTATTTTATTCTCATGGATATGAAGAGCAGTATGTATTTATTATTCCTTCGAAGAATATGGTAATTGTCCGACTCGGTTTAACCCAGCACGATAATTTCGACCGCGACAAATTTGTTTCAGAAGTGCTTGCGTCTGTAAAATAATTTTTGGGGTGCTTTCAAACATTGTTTTTATATTACTCAGAGGTTCTTTAATTGTCAATAGATTAACTACAGTTCCGGTTGTGGGTTCATTGATGATTTCAAAAGCAGTTGCAACCACCCATTTGCTAATATGAACAACTACGGCAAAGGCAAGTAATGATGAAAAAAATTAATTGGTATTCCAATCAACGGGAATACAATATTTTTGCCGCTAATCAATAGCCTTGCAAGTTCCTCCCTCACTCGTAAATTCTCTAAAAAATGTAAAGGGCTTCGATGAAGAAGCCTTCTTACAAGTGCATGGAGCAGCAATTCCACTAACTTCCATCAGGATCAATCCGCAAAAAATAAATGCTTCGTCTATTGCTTCTATTTTCGAAGACAATATAATAGATAATGTGTCGTGGAGTTCAAATGGGTACTATTTGAAGACAAGGCCTTCCTTCACATTAGACCCTTTATTTCATGCTGGCGCATACTATGTACAGGAAGCAAGCAGCATGTTTTTAGAAGAAGCTTTGAAACAGGCCGTAACGACTGATCAGCCAATAAAAGTATTGGACCTTTGTGCAGCGCCCGGTGGAAAATCTACACTCATTCAATCCCTAATTAGCAGCAACAGTTTGCTGGTAAGCAATGAGGTTATTAAAACAAGGGTAAATATTTTGGCGGAAAATATTACTAAATGGGGCAGTGCGAACGTGATCGTTACTAATAATGATCCAAAAGATTTTCAGCGGCTCCCTGGTTATTTTGATGTGATAGTGGTGGATGCGCCTTGTAGCGGCAGTGGGCTATTTCGCAAAGATCCGCAAGCTATTAATGAATGGAGTGAACAAAACGTACAACTCTGTAGCCAGCGCCAGCAAAGGATACTGGCGGATGTTATGCCCTCTTTAAAACCCGGCGGTGTATTGATCTATTCCACTTGTTCTTATTCGCTTGAAGAAGATGAAGATATCTGTGACTGGCTGATGGATAATTATGCTTTAAGTGGAATTCAATACGAGGTGAAAAATGAATGGCATATCATTAAAACTTTTTCTAAAAAAAGTAATGTACCAGGCTACAGGTTCTACCCTGATAAATTAAAAGGCGAAGGGTTTTTTATTGCGGCCTTTAGAAAAGATGGAGATGAAGACGAAGGGAATATTATAAAAGTGAAGGCAAAAACAGAAAAGCCAACTGCTGCGGAAATAGAAAATGTAAAACCATTTCTTAAGGAGAACGAATCGCTTTTTTTTATAAAACAAAATGGAGAAATACTTGCCATGCCGCTCCATCTTGAGAACGATTTCAATATCATCCGTTCTGCATTGTATTTAAAGAAGGCAGGCGTAAAACTCGGGACAGTTATCCGCAATGAATTGATACCAGATCATGAACTGGCGATCAGCGCCATCATTGCAACGGGCATTCCATCTTTGAAAGTAGACAAAGAAACTGCCCTTCAATATTTAAGAAAACAGGAAATAAAAATTGGTAACATGGATAAGGGTTGGGTACTGATAAAATACAATCAATTGCCGCTTGGTTGGGTAAAGGTTTTGCCTAACCGTGTCAACAATTATTACCCCAAGGACTGGCGTATATTAAATAAATGAAATAATAATAACCCGGTTTCGTTAAGTAGATTTAGACTTTTATATAGTTCGTCCAACCAACAAATTTTCTCATCTTTGCCGTGAAAAATTCTTAGTATGAAGGTATTATTGATCGCATTATTTTCTTTCCCTTTATGTATCATGGCTCAAACTAAGCCAGTGATTGCACAAGGTGTTTATCCTGCTTTGTATGTGACGCATACTGCAGGCCCGAAAGAAAATTATTATAGCATTGGGCGTATTTATAATATCAGCCCGAAAGAGATTGCACCATTTAACAACCTGGAAATGGAAAAGGGTTTAAGCCTGAATCAAACAATCAAAATCCCACTATCACAAAGCAATTTTTTGCAGGAAGGTAATGCTGCCGAAGATGAAGTATTGATACCCGTGTACCATACTGTAGAAGGTAAAGAAGGTCTTTATCGCATCAGCGTAAATTTTAATAAACTGCCGGTAGAAACAATTGTAAAATGGAATAATTTAAAATCTCCAACTGTAAGTAACGGAACCAATTTAATAATAGGTTATCTAAAAGTAAAAAAAGATTTATCGTCTTTAGCTGGAATGGCCACGACTAAGCCAGTGGATAATATTGCAAAGCCTGACAGTCCTAAGGCTCCTGTAAACACAGACAACACTGCTAAAACTACGGAGAAGCCTGCAGAAAAGCCGGTGCAAAGCCCGGTAGTTACTGCTAAGCCTACGGCACCGACAGTGAAAGAACAAGAGCCTGCTATGGAGCCAGTGAAGAAAACACCCGATCCGATAGTTGTTAAAGAGAAAGAACCGGTCAAAGCAACCAATGCACAATACACAAGAAAAAACTTCAATGGCGGAGTTTTCAAATCTGACTATGATAAGCAGATAAAGAGTAAACAATCAACAGATGAAAAAGGCGAAGCCGCAATATTTAAAAGCACCAGCGGCTGGGAAGATGGTAAATATTATTGCCTGCACAACGGATCTACTCCAGGTACCATCATCAAAATAACCAACAACACTACTGGCAAAAACATCTATGCAAAAGTGTTAGACGTAATCCCCGATATGCAGCAAAACAGCGGCCTACTTATTCGCCTGAGCAATGCGGGAGCAGATGAATTAGGCGCCGGTGAATCAACATTTGATTGTACGCTTAGTTATCCAAAATAATAAAAGTATTTATAGACACCGGAAAGCACCGGCTTCTCCAATAAAAAAATCCCATCTTCAAAAACGGGATTTTTTTATTGTAAAATATAAAATTTGATCTAAGGAAATATACCCAGCTCCACATAGCTCGTAGCCACTTTATTAATAGCACTTACATAAGCAGCCGTGCGCATGTCAGGGATATCAGGATTGTTGTGCCAGATATCCATGATCTCCCTGGTTGCGGTGATCATTGTTTCCTCTAATCCGCTATGCACCAGGTCTACTTCCTCGGCGCCATGCATGATAAATGTCCGCTCTTTTTCATTAACCGACTTGCCACTCAGCTCTTCTATTTGGCCCAGTATACGGGCATTCATATTTTCACTAAAGCGTTTTTCCATACGGCCATAACGCACATGACTAAGATTTTTCAGCCATTCAAAATAGCTTACCGTCACACCGCCTGCATTTAGGTACATATCGGGTACGCACAAAATACCGTTCTGAATAAATATCTCATCTGCTTCCGGTGTACATGGACCATTGGCTGCTTCACCAATGATCTTTGCTTTTATTCTTTGTGCATTATCAATGTTGATCACATTCTCCAACGCTGCCGGAATCAGGATATCACATTCCAGCTCAAGTGCATCCGTGTTGATCGTAAGATTGGAAGCGCCGGGGAAATTTAAAATAGAACCTGTTTTTTTTCTATGTTGAAAAACCTCTTCTTCATTGAGGCCATCAGCATTGTAGATGGCTCCTTCAAACTCAGCAAGGCCGATCACTTTAGCGCCATGCTCCCTAAAAAACTTTGCTGTATGATAGCCCACATTTCCAATCCCTTGTACCACTACGGTCTTTCCAACAATACCTTGCGACAAACCCAGTTTTTCCATTACTTTGGGCATATTGCATACTTCCCGTATGCCAAAAAAAACGCCGAGCCCGGTAGCTTCTTTACGCCCCCTTACGCCGCCCTGCGAAAGTGGTTTGCCAGTTACACAACCCACGTTATCTATCTCTCCCGGCTTCAGCGAAATGTAGGTATCCACAATCCAGGCCATCTCCCTTTCGCCAGTGCCATAATCCGGCGCCGGTACATCTATACCCGGTCCTATAAAGTTTTTCTTTACTAACTCAGAGGTATAACGACGGGTGACTTTTTCAAGCTCGTACGCGGAATATTTTTTGGGATTAAGTTTGATGCCACCTTTACCACCGCCAAAAGGCACATTTACAATAGCGCATTTATACGTCATTAATGCCGCCAGCGCCATCACTTCATCCTGGTTCACCTCTTCGCTAAAACGGATACCGCCCTTGCACGGCGACTTATGCTGACTGTGTTGTACACGATAGGCCTCCATTACTTCAATAGTTCCGTCGTCTCTTTTTATTGGAAAGCGCATTTGGTAAACGCTGTTGCAGGCTTTTATTTGTTCAAGAATTCCTATATCCCATTTTGTAAAACGGGCAGCCTTGTCGAAGCTTTTTTCAACACTCTGAAAAAAGCTGTAATTCTGGGATAATGACATCGTAGTTTAATTTTCTAAGAATTAGCAATCGTTCAATACTTACCTGGCGATACTGTTTTCACAGTAACATGAATACTCAAATCTCCTTTTCCATTTTTCTGATCTTCCTGTCTATGTTAGCAACATAAAGAAAAAGACCAATTAAAATCATCAGGCAAACTGTTACTACCACATATATTTTTCCGTTGCTGCGCATTACATCAGCCATCTCCGGTTTTTCCTGCGCAAAAATTACTGTGGATAACAACATGGCACAAACGCTCAATGAAATGCGGCGTAAACAGGATAAAGTCTTAATCATTCAGCAGTATTTTATCTTTTAGCAAGTCAACTCTTATTTTTAAAGTAGCTATCCATACACCCAGCAGCGTCCAGCCAATGATAGCCGGGTAAAAAACCATTCTCAGCCTGCTATCAATATCCTTAAAGTTAAGCGCCGGGTTACCGCTTTCGCTGCCCGGAGCGCCGGGATGCAAGCTGCCAACCAGCCTGGGAATTATCCAGATACTTGGAAAAAGCATGGCAAACGCAAAGATATTATATACCGCACTTATTCTTGCACGCTTATCGATATCGGTAAATGATCCCCGAAGTACAAAGTACGCCCCA
The DNA here is from genome assembly GCA_039922055.1 of Ferruginibacter sp. Taxonomy (GTDB): domain Bacteria; phylum Bacteroidota; class Bacteroidia; order Chitinophagales; family Chitinophagaceae; genus Ferruginibacter. The sequence continues at coordinate 34,290 of JBDSAP010000138.1, read as the reverse complement.
TAGATCAGTAAGGCTATTGCTGCACCAATCAATTTAGGCTCTTTTAAAATAGTGGCCATTGATTGCCCCTGGTCAGTAAGCCATGTATAGCTGGCCCAGACGGTGCCGGTAGCATAACCTAAAATGCCAAATAAAGTTCCCACGGCTGCATAGCTTTTTGCATAAATATCGTAGCGGTGATTGTTGCTGCGCAGGTAACGAATGCTGTACACAACACTCATGAAAAAAACAACCATCATGCCCATCCACATGCACACATGAAAGTATAGGTTGCGTATGGTTTCATTTAAAATAAAAAGGTGAGGAACATCAAATAAAAAACCGCCAACTATGGTGTAAACCAGCAATATAAAGGATAATATTTTCCACCATTTTTTATGCACAAATACAGAAGATTATTGAGTGGCGCAAAGTTATAGGAAACTGCTGTACCGATATTGAAATTATTAATTTATTTGATCAATCCTTCCATAGATATGGGAATAATATGGTCGCAAGAATGATAACCATCACGTCTAAAAGCACAATAAAACCGCATAGTTGCAGCACGGCGCCTTCCCTGAATACTTCAGAAAATGCGGATTTGCTTAAACGCATTAATAGCAGCAATTGGGGAAGAATTACGGGGAATCCAAGGATAGCGATCAACGCTGCATTGTGTTGTGCTTTTGCAGCAATAGCGCTCATTAATGTAAATACCAGGCTGATACTTGTTCCGCCAAGCAGCACGATTCCAATAAATCGCAGGCTCTCTGTAACCGGGTTGGTTAAAAAAATAAAGAACAATAATAAGCTAACCATACTCATCAGCAGCATGAGTATCATGTTGAAAAGCAATTTGGAAATAATAAATTCAACTGGTGAAGTGATAGAATAGAAATATAACATCCTGCCCCGGTTTTCCTGTAGGAAACTTTTGGCGACTGCATTCACACAAACAAATAATTGTATCACCCAAAACAATCCGTTCCATACCTCTGCCTCAAGATTACTGATAGAAAGATAAAGCACAAAAATGGTAGCGGCCACATAAAGCAGTATGCCATAAAAGCTATGCTGTTGCCGCAATTCGAGCAAGATGTCTTTCTTTAATAAAGCAAAAATTGTTTTAATCATGCAGGCCGGGTTGCGTTGTTGAATTTACTTGTAGCGATAAATACGAAATAGAAAAATTGATAGGAATTACTTGAAAAAATTATTTGTCCAAACAGTGGTTTTTCATAGCATCATCCTTGCATCGCCCTCTTGTACGGTTGAAGCTTTGAGCAGCAAAAAAACAACTCTCAAATTAAAATTTCTTAGGCAAGTCTCTCACAATTAAAGCTGTAATTGAAAAGTCTAACTCTGAAGGACTTGCCGTCATATCGGAACAGACCTGCCGATGCAGACCTGTGTGCCGGCGGCGAGTCCTGCCGCCGATAGTCTTTTAATTTAAACACCTCACCGGCAGAGACTCGCCTGAGAATAAAAATATATCGGATGCATCTTCAGAAGCGTCGCAGCCGATATCTATCGGTCTTGTATAGTTGAAGCTTCGTGCAGTAAATAAAATCATTACCCTTTGGTCAATTCGTGTAATTCGTGTAATTGGTTTTCAATTCGTGTAATAAAAGAATTCGTGTAATAAAAACAATAATTCGTGTAATAAATTTCTTACTTATATTTCTTAGCACAGTTCCTGCACCTCGGTTCGTACATATCTTTTTCTCCTAACACCACCTGTCCCTCTTCAGCAGTTTTGCGGTAACTAATGTTGGCAATATTGCCGCACTTCATACAGATCGCATGTAGCTTGGTAATGTAATCAGCCACTGCTAACAGGTTGGGCATTTGCCCGAATGGCTTTCCAGTAAAATCCATATCCAGCCCCGCAACGATCACCCTTCTTCCACTCAATGCCAGTTGTTCACATACATTGGAGATCTCTGAATCAAAAAATTGCGCCTCATCAATTCCAATTACATCTGCATCCTGCGCCAGCAGCAAAATACTTTGCGAACTCTCTACCGGGGTGCTTTGAATGAAGTTGGTATCATGACTTACAATTTTTATTTCATCATATCTTGTATCCATCGCCGGCTTAAAAATCTCAGCCTTAAGATTAGCAATTTTTACTCGTTTCAACCTGCGTATCAGCTCCTCAGTTTTGCCGCTAAACATACTGCCGCAAATCACTTCTATCCAGCCCCGCCGTTCACCTGAGAAACTTGGTTCAATAAACATTTAAATATTTTTTTTAGCATTCAGTTAGTAACTTTATTCCGATAATTGCAAAGATTGAAGTTTTGATTCATTAGTCAAAACTTAATTTCTTTCTTAATTGTACACTGGTCGTACGTCATTGCATTAACGTGTTTATTATGGAGAGAGTGGAAACCATTTTGCAAAAACTGCAACAACAATTTAAAGAAGGCGCATCTGCGGGACAACTGTTACTGACAGCCCAAATGCTGCAACATGAATTGATACATTTCCAAGACACCCAATCTTCGGATGATAAAGGACAGGTAATAGTTTCGATGCCGCTTAGGGCCCTCAACAATCAGCCTGCAACGGAAAAATCTGAAATAGCTAAACCTGCACCAGAAGAAAAAACAGTTCAGGTATTGAAGGTAGATGAAGAGGAAGTAGCAGCCGAACTGGAGGAAATAAAACGCAACGCCGCGGTAAGGCAGCACATGAGCAGGAACAGCAAGCCACAGTTGTTATTTGATGCCGCTGAAGACGAGATACCAACATTTGCCCAACATAACCTCAACAGGAAAACTGAGATCAACGAATCCGCTTCTAAAGAGGTAGCCTCTTTGAACGACAGGCTTAAAGAGATCAAAATAGAGATCAGCGAAAAGCTTACCGAGACGCCTGTTAAAGATCTGAAGAAAGCCATTGGCATTAACGACCGGTTTTTATATATTAATGACTTGTTTCGCGGAGATGAAGCGATGTATGAGAGAAGTATAAAAACGATCAATAGTTTTTTGATCTGGCCCGAAGCAGAGTATTGGATAAGGCGAGAACTAAAAACAAAACTTGGCTGGACAGACGACAACGAAACTGTAAAGCAATTTGATCAGTTGGTTAAAAGGCGTTTCTCCTGAATGAACTGAATGATCTTGCTGCTGGCGCCTTTATGCGCATAAACATACTTTCGTGCAGCTTCTCCTTTAGTCTTTAATAAAGATTCATCCTGCCATAATTCATCTATTACTCTTTCCAGTTCCAATGCATTTTCAATAGATATTCCTGCACCTGTTTCAGTTAGTTCAATAGCTTCTGCAAACTTATCAAACTCAGGACCATAAATAACCGGCTTCCCGTACACCGCAGCCTCCAGTACATTGTGTACACCTTCTGCCCCAAAGCCGCCACCAACATAAGTAATAGTGGCATAGCGATATAGCCTGGACAGCATACCGACGTTGTCAATAATAAGCACATTAGGAACCGTTTCATCTTTGGTGATATTCACTTCTTCAACAGTATTGGATTGTTGTTCTGCCCATTCTGAATAAAAGATTGAATTAATAAATTCCTTTTTTACATCTTTCAAATTTTCTGCATCAATTTCATGGGGAGCAATTATAAATTTTATTTCAGGATGCGCCTTTACATAATGAGTCAATTCCGCTTCGTCGTCCTCCCAGGTACTGCCCGCCACTACTACTTTATGTGTTCCGCAAAACTTTTCTATTAGCGGAATAGGCTCAAACTTTTGGGCAATGTCTATTACCCTGTCAAACCTGGTATCACCGGTAACGGTGATATTGTTGTAGGCGCCAGCGCTTCTAAGCAAAGTGGCAGATTCCTCATTTTGTAAAAAGAAATGCGTAAAGCAACCAAGCATATCTTTCCAAATACTTCCATACCATTTAAAAAATGGCTGGCCTTCACGGAAGATACCCGACAGCAATAACAGCGAAATATTCTTTCGTTTCAGTTCATGCAGGTAGTAATACCAATATTCATATTTTACCCATAATACAAGGGATGGATTAATTGCCTCCACCAATTTTTTCGCATTGGCTTTTCCATCAAAGGGGAGATAAAAAATATGATCAGCGCCGGTATAGCTTTTCATAGTTTCAAAACCAGAAGCAGAAAAAAAAGTAAGGACAATAGAATATGTAGGGAATTGTTCTCTTAATGTCTCAAGCACCGGCCTGCCCTGTTCAAATTCGCCCAGGCTTGCGCAATGCATCCAGATACGGCGTGGCGCCGCACCTGTTTGCTCCGTGGTAGTAGTCTGAAGTGCTTGATCGATTCGTGCAAACAGATCTTTTCGTCCTGCGAAACCAGCTTTTGCCTTGTTGTTGAACAAGGCTGCAATCCTGAATCCTGCCTTGTAAGCGAGTATAAAAAATGTATAGAGAAATTTTCCCAATTGAGAATTTTCAACAAATCTAACAGCAAATTATCAATCTTCTAGAGCCCGGTGGAAACTGAATGCGAAAGTTGGTACTAAAACCTGAACCCCTATCTTTGCAATCGAAAAAAAAAGGATATATGAGGCCATTGCAAATGGTAGACACTAAAACACAATACCTGAAGATAAAAGCACAGGTAGATGAAGCTGTTATAGGTGTTTTGGAAAGCTCGATGTTCATTGGCGGGAAGGTGGTAAATGATTTTGCTAATAACCTTGCGGTATATAATGGCTCAAAATATGTAGTACCCTGCGCTAACGGTACGGACGCCCTGCAAATAGCAATGATGGCGCTCGGCCTGCAACCCGGAGATGAAGTGATCACGCCTTCTTTCACTTACATAGCCACCGTGGAAGCTGCCGCGCTTTTGAAGTTACAGCCAGTTTTTGTGGAAGTCGATCGCAAAACTTTTTGCATGGATCCCGAAGCCATGGAAAAGGCAATTACCTCTAAAACCAAAGCAATTATACCGGTTCATCTTTATGGTCATTCGGCCGATATGGAACGGATAATGGCGATAGCGGAAAAATATAATTTATACGTAATTGAAGACAATGCCCAGGGTATTGGCTGCGATTATTCCTTCAGTAATGGAACAACTGTCAAGACCGGGAGTATTGGCCATATTGGTTGTACTTCGTTTTATCCATCTAAAAACCTGGGAGCGTACGGAGATGGTGGTGCAATATTCACAAACGATGATTCGTTAATAGAAAAATTAAAAATGATAGCGGCCCATGGCCAAAGCAAAAGGTATTATCACGAAATGGTAGGGTGTAACTCAAGACTCGATGCCGTACAAGCAGCGATTCTTGATATCAAATTAAAGCACCTTGATGAATACATTGATGCAAGGCGTAAAGCGGCTGATTATTATGATAAAGCTTTTGCAGACAACGGAAAAATAACCGCCCCGTTCAGGGCTGCTAACTGCAAACATGTCTTTCATCAGTATACGATTATACTGAATCATCTCGCGGGTGACCAAAGCCGGGACGGGCTGAACCAGTTTCTTGCCGAAAGAGGAATTCCCTCCATGATATATTATCCGGTTCCTTGCCATAAGCAAAAAATGTTTGCTTCGCTGGGCGGCGCTGATTATGATTTGCCAGTAACTGATTGGCTAACCGAAAGGGTAATCTCCCTGCCAATTCATACCGAGTTGGACGAAGAACAACAAGATTTTATAATATCAAACGTATTAAACCATATAAACTAAAACCGCATGAAAATAGCTGTAATTGGAACTGGATATGTTGGCTTGGTTACAGGCACATGTTTTGCCGAAACCGGTAACAACGTAATATGTGTCGACATTGACAAAACTAAAGTAGACAAATTATCTTCTGGCCAGATCACCATCTATGAGCCCGGACTGGAGAAGATATTTTTAAGGAATCAGAAAGAGAATCGTTTACATTTTACCACTTCATTGGTAGATGGTATAAAAGATGCGCAAGTTATTTTTCTTGCACTACCAACACCTCCTGGTGAAGACGGTAGTGCTGACCTGAAATATATTTTGGGCGTGGCAAAAGATTTGGGCGCCCTTATTACAAAAGATGATTATAAAGTGATCATTGATAAAAGCACCGTGCCCGTAGGTACTGCCGAAAAGGTAAGGTTGGCATTGCTAGACAACGGCGGCCAGGAAGGAACATTTGATGTAGTAAGCAACCCTGAATTTTTAAGAGAGGGTGTAGCAGTTGACGACTTTATGAAACCAGACCGTGTAGTGATCGGTACGTCATCTGAGAAGGCGAAAAAAATATTAAACGATCTATATGCACCGTTCGTGCGCCAGGGAAATCCAATTATTTTCATGGATGAAAAAAGTGCCGAACTTACCAAGTATGCAGCTAATTCTTTCCTTGCCACCAAGATCACTTTTATGAATGAAATTGCACAATTGTGCGAATTGCTCGGAGCAGATGTGGACATGGTGCGTAAAGGTATTGGTAGCGATGAGCGTATTGGCCGCCGGTTTCTATTTCCGGGCATTGGTTATGGTGGAAGTTGTTTTCCGAAAGATGTGCAGGCGCTGGCTAAATCATCCAATGAAGCTAATTACGATTTCATGATATTGGAGGCTGTAATGCAGGTTAATGAAAAGCAAAAGCTCCATCTCTTACCAAAGATTAAGGCGTATTTCAACAACGATCTTAATGGCAAAAAAATTGCACTTTGGGGACTTGCCTTCAAGCCCAATACGGATGATATACGGGAAGCTCCCGCCTTGTACATTATAGATGCATTACTGGAAGCAGGTGCATCGGTATTTACTTTTGATCCTGAGGCAATGAGCAATGTAAAGCAGGTAGTAGGCGATAAAATTACTTACGTGGAAAGCCAGTACGATGCCTTAAAGGATGCTGATGCATTGGTGATCGCAACAGAATGGAGCGAATTCAGAACACCGGACTTTAACAGGATCGTTTCTTTATTAAAGAATAAAGCCATTTTTGATGGCCGCAATTTATTTGACCTGAAACAAATGGAGGACCTTGGCTTTCATTATGTAAGTATTGGAAGAAGAGTGGTTAACCCGCTGTAACCTCCTGGTCAAACTCAGTATTATTCCCCTTGAAATAAATATCAAATCATGAGTGATAATTTAGAAAATGATATTCCTGCAACGGAAGCTTCATCAGCAGGCAGGCCTAAAAGGATATTGATCACAGGTGCTGCCGGCTTTTTAGGATCACATTTGTGTGAGCGTTTTGTCAAAGAAGGTTTTCATGTGATCGCGATGGATAACCTGATCACCGGTGATCTTAAGAATATTGAGCACCTTTTTAAGTTACAGGAATTCGAATTTTATCACCACGATGTTTCTGAATTTATTCATGTTGCCGGTGAGTTGGATTATATACTTCATTTTGCATCTCCGGCAAGCCCGATCGACTATCTGAAGATCCCTATCCAAACGCTGAAAGTAGGTTCGCTCGGTACACATAATTGCCTTGGATTGGCGTTGGCAAAAAGGGCAAGGATATTGGTTGCCAGCACGAGCGAAGTGTATGGTGATCCAACCGTTCATCCACAGAATGAAGAGTATTGGGGCAATGTGAATCCTGTAGGGCCAAGAGGCGTATATGATGAGGCGAAACGTTTCCAGGAAGCGATCACAATGGCTTACCATACTTTCCATAAGTTAGAAACCAGGATCGTCCGAATATTTAATACATACGGCCCAAGGATGAGATTAAATGATGGCCGAGCACTTCCTGCATTTATCGGCCAGGCCTTGCGTGGCGAGCAGTTGACGGTATTTGGCGATGGTAGCCAGACAAGAAGTTTTTGTTATGTAGATGATCTCGTGGAAGGTATCTACCGGTTGCTCATGAGTGATTGTGCTCAGCCTGTGAATGTTGGAAACCCGGATGAAATATCATTGAAAGACTTTGCTGAAGAGATCATAAAACTTACAGGCACCGACCAGGAAATTGTGTACAAATCTTTACCGGTAGATGATCCCAAACAACGTCAGCCGGATATTACAAAAGCAAAGAAGCTTCTGGGTTGGGAGCCAAAAGTAGGCCGGGCAGAGGGATTGAAAATTACGTATGAATATTTCAAATCACTGCCCAAAGAAGAGCTGTACAAACTGCCCAAGGAATTCATCAGCCAAAGCCCTGCTTCAAACGCTAAAAAAGAAGGCAATAAATAATTGCCTAAGGCATGGAGGGTAAAGTATTTGACAAAGCGGCAATAATTATACTGCGTAAAGGATAAATTAAGGGCCTGGTATTTTGCTCCTCATTGATACAATGTATAAGAGTGCGACGCCAATGAAGCTTAATTGAAAAACTGCTGCTGGGTTCAAAAAAAATTGTGCATTATTTTTACCCCTTGTTTACTATAAAGTGGGTTAAAAGACTGTAATCTATAAACAACAGAAGCTATAAAAACTAATATGTACGAGGACCTGGTAAATAAAAAAAAGAAGCTCGCTGTAATAGGGCTGGGATATGTAGGCTTGCCTATTGCATTGGAATTTGCAAAGAAAATTAAAGTGATCGGTTTCGATATCAATGCAAAGCGGGTGGAGATGATGCGAAATTCAATCGACCCGAGTAATGAACTTACCAAAGAAGACTTCGAAGGTTGTGATATCGAATTTACTAATGACCTCGAAATTTTAAAGCAGGCAAATTTTTACATTGTCGCCGTACCCACCCCGGTAGATGAACACAATACACCCGACCTCCTGGCCGTGCAAAGAGCCAGTGAAACCATCGGCCAGGTAATAAAAGAAGGTGACTACGTGGTATACGAAAGTACGGTGTACCCTGGCTGTACAGAAGAAGATTGCCTGCCCATTATAGAAAGCTTATCCGGTCTTACCAACATAGAGCATTTTAAAAGTGGCTATTCACCGGAGCGGATTAACCCCGGAGATAAAGAACATTCACTGGCAAATATCATAAAAGTGGTAAGTGGCTGTGATGCCGAGAGCCTGGATACAATTGCACGGGTTTATGAATTGGTGGTGACGGCCGGCGTGCACAGGGCTTCCAGTATAAAAGTTGCGGAGGCGGCAAAGATCATCGAGAATACACAACGTGATCTTAACATTGCCCTCATGAATGAGCTGTCAATTATTTTTGATCGGATGAACATCAATACTTTCGAAGTGTTGGAAGCCGCGGGTACCAAATGGAACTTTTTAAAATTCCAACCCGGCCTGGTTGGCGGACATTGCATTGGTGTTGATCCTTACTACCTTACCTATAAGTCCCGTGAGCTTGGCTATGATAGCCAGGTTATATTAGCGGGTCGTGTGATTAATGATGGAATGGCGGGCTATGTGGCAAGGAAGCTATTGCAGCATATCATACAAAATAATGGCAATATAAAACATGCGAAGGTGCTGGTGATGGGGGCAACTTTCAAAGAAAATGTAAGTGATATCAGGAACAGCAAAGTTGCAGATGTGGTGAAGGAATTGAAATCTTTTTCTTTGAATGTGGACCTTGTAGATCCACATGCGGATAACGCTGAGTTGCAGCATGAGTATGGTATACAGCTTGTGCCTTCAATGGGGAATGATTATGATGCAGTGCTGGTAGCTGTACCGCACAAGGAATATAAGCACTTAGATGATGCCTGGTTTGCCGGCATCACCAAACCGCACGCCATGATCGCCGATCTGAAAGGTATTTACAGGAACGAGATCAAAAGCAGGCATTATTGGAGCTTGTAAACTTAGTGCTTAATACAGCGGCTGAATTCTACATTTATTGATCCCATACCATTAGGCAGAACATAGTTTATCAATACATCAATGGCAAATATTTTTCATACCGAAGACATTAGCAACTCCTCCTTTTTAGTTACCGGGGGAGCAGGTTTTATTGGAGGGCATATTACTGATTACCTGCTTCAGCACGGCGCAAAAAAAGTGAGAGTGCTTGATAATTTGGTAAATGGTTTCCAGGCAAACCTTGATAAAGCCCGAACCTTTGGGGCTTTTGAATTTATGCATGGTGATATCAGGAATGCGGACATTTGTCAGCAGGCTTGTAAGGACATTGACTATGTATGTCACCAGGCGGCGCTCGGTTCTGTGCCACGCTCTATAAAGGAGCCTGTTTATTTCAATGAAGTAAATGTAGGAGGTTTTGTAAATATGTTGAAAGCTTCGGTTGATAATAAAGTACTTCGTTTTGTATATGCATCATCTTCATCTGTGTATGGCGATGAACCTACATTGCCAAAAATTGAAGACAGAGTAGGTAATTGCCTATCACCGTATGCCGCTACTAAAAAGACAAATGAATTGTATGCCCGTGTTTTTGCAGATGTGTATGGTTTAAAAACAATTGGCTTACGTTATTTCAATATTTTCGGTCCAAGGCAAGATCCGGATGGAGCCTACGCCGCCGTAATTCCGTTGTTTGTAAAAGGTATAATGAATCGGACGCCTGTCTATATAAATGGTGATGGTGAACAAACCAGGGATTTTACTTTTGTAGAAAATGCAGTGCAGGTAAACATCAGGGGAATGTTAACAAGCAAAGCCGAAGCAATGAATAAGGTTTATAATGTGGCTGTTGGAGAAAATTTTTCAGTGAACTATTTGTTCAATTTATGTAAAGAATATCTTGAAAGTGATTTTGAGCCAACTTACAGGGAACCGAGAGCGGGAGATATAAGGAATTCATTGGCCGATATTTCATTGGCAAAGCAACTTTTAGGTTACCAGCCAGCAATAAAGTTTGAGGATGGATTAAAGGATACTATTCAATACTTTAAAGAACTGTACGCTCATAATGGATAATGTGGTAATTGATAATTGATAATTTGGTAATTGATAATTGATAATCTGATGATGGATAGCGATGGGAAATAGATTTCTTAATTCGTGTAATTCGTGCAATTAGATTTAATTCGTGTAATTGAAAATAATTCGTGTAATTAGATTTAATTAGTGTAATTAAAATAAACCTTAAATGCCTTTTATAGAAACTGGACTACCTGGCCTGGTGATTTTTGAACCTGCCGTATTTGAAGACCGGCGCGGCTATTTTTTTGAAAGTTATAATGAAAAGGCTTTTTCTGCTGCGGGTATAGATATCAAGTTTGTGCAGGACAACCAGGCAAAATCTTCTTATGGAGTTATCCGTGGATTGCATTATCAGTTGTCACCTTACTCACAAACTAAATTGATAAGGGTTTTATCCGGCAGTATTTTGGATGTGGTGGTAGATATCAGGAAGGGTTCACCCAGCTATGGCAAAGCGTTCAGCATCGAGCTCACTGCGGAAAATAAAAAGCAGCTATTGGTTCCAAAGGGTATGGCGCATGGCTATTCGGTATTGAGCGAAACAGCGGAGGTATTTTATAAATGCGATGAGTTTTATAACAAGGCGAGCGAAGGTGGTTTATTATACAATGATCCCGCCCTTGAAATCGACTGGGGAATACCAAATGAAAAAGCCATTGTTTCTGATAAGGACCTGGTGTATCCCGTGCTCGAAAACTGCGTACATAATTTTGTTTATCAGCCATAACAGATCGTCTAAAAAATTCTCCTGATTTTTGACAAAGAAAACAATTTTAATTACTGGCGCTAATGGCCAATTGGGCAGCGAGTTCGGGCGTTTACAGAATGCTTACCCGGGCTTCGATTTTCTATTTGTTACCAAAGAAGAACTGGCTATAGATGACTCCGAAGCAGTAAAGAATTATTTCGAAAAACATGCTGTTGATTATTGTATAAACTGTGCGGCCTATACCGCTGTGGATAAGGCTGAAGCAGAATCCGGGCTTGCATATCGCATTAATGCTGAAGCCGCCGGCGCCTTAGCTGGTATTTGTAAAACTCACCAAAGTCTATTTATCCATATCTCAACTGATTACGTTTTTGATGGCAATGGAACAGAGCCTTACAAGGAAGATCATCCCGTGAATCCCATGAATGTTTATGGTGCGTCAAAATTAAAAGGGGAGCAGCTTGCATTGCAAAATAATCCCGGTACTATTATTATCCGTACTTCGTGGGTCTATTCTTCCTTCGGTAATAATTTTGTGAAAACAATGTTGCGCTTAATGAGCGAAAGGGAAAGTATAAATGTGGTAAGCGATCAGCAGGGTTGCCCAACTTATGCAGCAGATCTTGCAACTGCTATTATGCAGATCGTAACACAACATGCATATTCGAAAAGTCTGGGCGATGGTTTACCCGCTTCAAATATTTATCATTATTCCAATGCGGGTATTACAAACTGGTTTCAATTTGCACTTGCGATAAAAGAACTGGCTGGAAAGAATTGTATAGTAAACCCGATCGAAACTTCCCAATATCCAACACCTGCAAAGCGGCCTCTTTATTCCGTGATGGACACTTCAAAGATCAAGAGCACCTTTAATATTGCGATTCCTTTTTGGAAAGATAGCCTCGAAAAATGCATAGCTGAATTGTCTGTAAGATCTTAAGAGTTACTTCTTGCCGCCCATCTCGTGATTACGAATAAAAACTAATTTAGTACCGCCTCTTTCACTTTCCCTCTTATCAATTTCAAACTGCGGCAAAGATTTTATTAATGGTGTCAGCTTTTGAAATCCATAATTTCTTGGGTCAAAGTTGGGTTGCTTTTTTAGCAGCAGATTACCAACGTCACCAAGAAAAGCCCAGCCATTTTCATCTGCAAGGTCATTAATGGTAGTACTGATGAGGTTTATGGTTTTGCGGTCAACAGAAGCTTTTTGCTGAGGTGCTGTTTTTGTTTTGGTTGCTGTGGAAGTTGTTGTTTCCTCGCCTTCGGGCACTGCAATAATCTCCATGTAAATAAATTTATCACAGGCAACAATAAAAGGATTGGGTGTTTTCTTTTGACCGATACCAAACACTTTCATCCCTGCTTCACGCAGCCTGGTAGCCAGTCTTGTAAAATCGCTGTCGCTGGAGATGATGCAAAAACCATCTACTTTCCCAGAGTATAATATATCCATCGCATCAATGATGAGAGCGCTGTCGCTCGAGTTTTTACCCGAGGTATAACTGTATTGTTGTATGGGTGTAATGGCATTTTCCAGCAGCACATTTTTCCAACCTGAAACAGTCGGCCTGGTCCAGTCACCATAAATGCGCTTAAACGTTGGCGTGCCATACTTCGCTATTTCTTCCATCACGCCTTTTACATTACTGTAAGGAACATTGTCTGCATCTATTAATACAGCCAAACGTATATCTTTTTGAAAATCCATATCACAAGTTAAATCATTTTTTATTTGAATTGGAGCGTATGAGGCAGTATGCTATTCAAATGACGGGAGTTAATTTTATATTAACTCTCACCCTTATCGATGTTTCTTAAAGTACCTGAATGGTTGAAGCTATGATTTCAAAAAATACGTTTCTTTAGAGGCAAGCTCCTTAAACCTTAGTAGAACATCTGTTATTAAGCATGACCTTATTACCTTATTTCATTCTTGTTTTCGAAAATAAGGTAATAAGGTAAATGTTTGATTTTGTTTCTTTCTACTAAGGTTTCAACGACAGATTGGTGGCTTTCATAATCATTTTCTTCTTTGTAAGTTCGAGAACAAACTCCTTTTATAGATACCAACGCAGAAGTAGCTGTACTTTGATGCTATGAACACCTGCAATGGAATTCATACCTTCGCCAATTATGCAACTGTTTAATATTACCAGTAAAATAATCGTTACGTGCAGCAATCGCTTATCTCCATGGCTGCAAAAAGAAGTAGAAGAATTAGGCTTTATACCTGTTCGAATTTTTAAAACAGGTGTGGAGCTAAAAGGCACTTTGCAGGATTGTATCCGGTTAAATCTGAACCTGCGTTGTGCGAGCCAGGTATTGTTTTCAATAAAAGAATTTAAGGCAATAAATGCTGATCAGTTGTACAATGAGCTCATTCATTTTGAATGGGAAGATATCATTGATACGAACGGCTATTTCTCAATTACAAGCAATGTGAATAATGAGACGATCAACAATTCTTTATTCGCCAATGTGAAAGTTAAGGATGCAATTGTCGATAGGTTTAGAAACAGAACAGGCCAACGTCCAAACTCAGGAGCTGATTCAGATAAAGCGGTCATCCACTTATATTGGCAGGATGATTTTGCCGAAATATTTATCGACAGTTCAGGTGAAACTTTATCAAAACATGGCTATCGTAAAATTCCTGGTAAAGCGCCTATGCTCGAAGCCCTGGCAGCAGCAACTTTATTAGCAACAAAATGGGATAGAAAGTCTCCCTTTATCAATCCCATGTGCGGTTCTTCTACGCTGGCGATTGAAGCAGCGTTACTTGCCACCAACAGAAAGCCCGGACTTTATCGTAGCAACTATGCGTTTATGCATCTTGTTGGTTATACTCAAGAATTTTATCTTGCAGAACGCAAACGGTTAGACGAGATAATTAGCGAAGTACCTGGATTGAATATAACAGCAACCGACATCAGCAGCGATGCCATTAATATCTCCAAGATAAATGCAGGTGCAGCCGGGGTTGCCGAACTCATTGAATTTGCAACAGGTGATTTTGAAACAACGATTGTTCCCGAAGAGGGGGCAGGCATTGTATATTTTAATCCCGAGTACGGTGACCGGCTGGGAGAGGAAGAAGCCCTGCGGGAGACTTATGGAAGGATCGGAGATTTTATGAAGAAAAAATGTAAGGGCTACACCGGCTATGTATTTACCGGCAATCTTGACCTGGCAAAAAAGATTGGTTTAAAACCGTCAAGAAGGATTGAATTTTATACCAGTAAAATAGATTGCAGGCTGTTGGAATATGAATTGTATGGCGGAACGAGGAGGGTGGACGTCAATAATCCTTAGCCGTCGAATGTTTGTGCAAGGCAAATTTTTTTGAATGGACGAAGGTTAAGAAACCGATTTGTAACCCTAACCATAATAGTTGAAACTTTAGAAAATGGAATAAAAATTAATAGCTAAAGTGGTGTCATAATTCTTGCAAAAGCATTGGAAATATGAAGACGAGAGACCCATATTTTAGATTTATTGGGATTTACATCGATCGAGGTTAAGGTGCCTCCACATCTTACATTGTTTCCAATAAATTCAGCCGGATTGATTGGCTCTGAGTATTTAAAGTATTCAAAACAAAGTATAGTGGTCTTGGCATCATTAGACGAAGTTGTTGAACCTTGGATTTCTCCATCTTTGAAATGAAATTGAAGTGCATTGAAAGATTGTTTGAGGCTATCTACGCACAGATGGGCGGACATAACAACATGTTGGCCTACAAATCTTTTACTATTTTTGATAAAATCAGCATGAGTCATTTGATCTCTTGTTACCATTCCGGCTGCCGAAAATATATTGATATAAGTCACAATTCCCCTGATATCTGACGAATCGTTTTGGGTCGTATTAAGCAAATCAGTCGATTTTTCAAAAGCTGTTTTGTAATCTTCTTTTTGAAGAAAGGGAATAATTGTTTTGAAATCGTCATGGGAAATGACTTGGGCAGAAATACTTGCTCCAAAAACAAAAAAAATTAAAAGGGTCAATAGAGTTTTCATATTTATGGGTGTTGGGAATTTTGCAATTAAACGTTTTGTATTTGCTAACTTAACAAATCTAAACTTTATGCAAATCATGATACCAAAAGAACTAACATGTATTTAAGTTCATTTTTTCAGCATAATTTTTCAGCAGTCATTTCCTAATCTATCCATATATTTATTTCCCCATCCATCTACATAAAAATAGCATGAAAGAAACTTTACAACAATATGCATCTTACAATGTGTGGGCGAATCAAAAGATCTTTGATATTGCCAGGCAGCTTAGTGAGGAGCAAATCAACCAGGAAATAATCAGTAGTTTTCCTAGTGTGTACAAAACTCTTTTACACATGCTGGATGCAGAAAATATTTGGTGGCAAAGAATGAAATTGGAAGAACATATTGAAAGAGTGAGCGATACATTTACAGCCCCCTATGCTGAACTCGAAAAAAGAGTGTTGCAGCAATCAAAGCTTTGGGAAGATTGGGTAAAGAACGCCAACGAATTTCAGCTCCAACATGTTTTTGCTTATCAAAACAGCAAACGGGAGCAGTTTAAACAAGCCATGAAAGAAGTGCTTCTGCATATTTTTAACCATGGCACTTATCACCGTGGCCAGTTGATTACAATGTTTCGTCAGTTGGGTGTTGAAAAAATACCGGCAACAGATTTTATTGTTTATACCCGTTCTAAAAACAACCGCTAAACAGATCAGGGATAGCGGCGAAAATTTGTAAGCTCCTTTCGAAATTTGACATATTGGTTAATTGGTATCATAAGCCCAGGTGATCAGTGTAGCACCCCAGGTAAACCCACCACCGAATGCAGCAATCACCAGTTTATCACCCTTATGTAATTGTTTTTCCCAATCCCACAAGCACAAAGGAATAGTTGCCGCAGTAGTATTTCCATAGCGTTGAATATTCAGCATTACCTTGTCATGTGATAATCCCATCCTGTCTGCGGTGGCATCGATAATTCTTTTGTTTGCCTGGTGCGGAACAAGCCATGCAATATCATCGCCTGTTAAATTATTTCTTTTCAGCAGGTCATAAGCAGCATCCGCCATGCCTTTTACGGCAGCCTTAAATACCTGTGGTCCGGCCTGGTATATATAATGTTCTTTAGCATCAACTGTTTCATGGCTTGACGGTTTCAAAGAACCCCCGGCTTTCATGTGTAAGAAGTCACGGCCGGATCCATCTACCTTTAGCAAACTATCCATTATGCCATAACCTTCCGTGGACGGCTCTAATAAAATAGCTCCTGCGCCATCGCCGAAAAGTATGCAGGTGGTTCTGTCAGTGTAGTCTACAATGGAGCTCATTTTATCTGCACCTACTATTACTACTTTTTTATAGCGGCCACTTTCAATTAATGCTGCACCATTTGTAACGGCAAACAAAAACCCGGAGCATGCTGCACTGAGATCGAACCCCCATGCATTTACAGCGCCAATTTTATCACACACAATATTTGAGGTGGCGGGAAAGAACATATCAGGTGTTACCGTAGCACAGATCAGGCAATCTATTTCCTCCGGCGAAATACCTCTTTTTTTACAAAGCTCCAATACGGCAGGAGCACATAAGTCAGATGTACCAAGTCCTTCACCTTTCAACAGCCTTCTTTCTTCAATTCCGGTCCTTGTCTTTATCCATTCATCGTTGGTATCGATCATCGTTTCCAGGATAGCATTGGTTAGTTTGTATTCTGGTACATATCCGCCTACTGCGGTGATAGCTGCTGTAATTTTTTGCATTCTTATGTCTTGGTTATTAAATTTGAAAAAATATCAAAGGGCATTTCCGGTAAATTCAGATGGCGATTGCCGGCATGATTAGGAGAAGACTTAATCTTTAAAAATAAATAAGGTAAAGATAAAAGAGAACGTGATTGATCTTTGACCGCCTTTTGCATCCAGGTATATTATTTTCAGTGAAACTCACCCATTTCGGGCTTGGGTTAAAGTTGGTATTAGCTTCTTTAATAATACCGGTTTCAAAAGTACGCACAACTGTGTATTCATCAAAAAAATCCTTATTTTCGCCACCTACCGACATTGAATTATGTATGCATACCTACAGGGAAAATTTTCATTTAAGAATCCAGCCCAGGTTTATATTGATGTAAATGGAGTAGGCTACGAAGTAAGTATAAGTTTAAATACTTATGCGCATATTCAGCATACCGATTCCGGAAAATTATATACCTATTTGCAGGTAAAAGAAGATAGCCATACATTGTATGGATTTTTCGAAAAAAGTGAGAAGGAAATGTTTGTACAATTGATAAGTGTTTCCGGCGTTGGTGCAGCAACGGCCCGTATGATGTTGTCTCATTTGAAACCGGCGGAAGTGAGTCATGCGATACAGCATGGAGATATCAGATTGCTTGAAAGCATAAAAGGAATTGGAAAGAAAACAGCGGAACGGCTTGTTTTGGAACTTCGGGACAAAGTAAATAAAGTAGATATTAGCTTTAATGTTCCATCTTCGCAAGGCAATAGTATGCACCAGGATGCGTTAAATGCTTTAGTTGCCCTAGGTATTAACCGTGCCCAGGCTGAAGTATCAATTAAAAAGTTAAGTATAAACGAATCTCACATCGATAACCTGGAAGAGTTGATTAAAAAAGCACTTAAAGCCATTTGATAGAAAATCTACATTAACAGAATACCGGATGTTTCGCAAAAGGAGTTTAAAACCAAAACTATTTGGCTTTGAGTTAGTGTACCTTGTATTTCTCTCCACTATTTCATTACCACTTAGTGCTAAAAATCACCCACTTAATCTTCCACCCACCGGGACCTATAATAGTGTGCCCGATACATTGCCCTTCCCCATTCACGAGCGCAAAGGTGATGTGATCAGCGACAATAAAAAGAGCACCTTCGATTTTCAGAAACCCTCCAATATTACAGATTCGGTTGCTTACGATTTTAAGACACGGCTATACACTGTGTATGAAAAGATCGGTGATAAATATTACCGTACACCTACAGTTTACACCTTTGATGAATATTGGCAATTGAGGGGCCGCCAGTCGGAGGTTGATTATTTTAAGAAGCGGGCAAACACGATGAACCTGTTGAACCGCAAATTAACAAAGCCCCGTTTATCTTTATACGACAACCTGTTCAACCGCTTATTTGGTAATGGCAAGATCGACATAAGTCCACAGGGAAATGTAGATATCACTGCCGGCTACCAGGGCCAAAATATTAAGAACCCAACTTTACCGGAACGGGCCAGGCGAAATGGCGGATTTGATTTCGATTACAATGCCCAGGTAAATGTAAATGCTAACATCGGGGATAAATTAAAGTTTCCCATCAATTACAATACATTGGCAAATTTTGGCCAGGACAACCAGCTTAAACTGGATTACAGCGGCGTAGATGATGAGATCATTAAACGGATAGAAGCCGGCTCCGTACAGTTTCCATCAAGAAGTACTTTTATACCAGGCGCTCAACAACTCTTTGGGTTGAAAACACAATTGCAATTTGGCAAGCTAAATATAACGACCGTATTGGCCAATCAAAAATCGCAACGGCAAACGGTTAATTTACAAGGCGGTGCGGCAGCACAGGTGATTGATATAAAGGCGGATGAGTATGAAGAGAACCGTCACTTTTTATTAGCACAATATTTCAGAGACAATTACAACCAGGTACTATCGAGATTGCCGGCGGTTACAAGTCCTGTTCAAATTCTTCGCCTGGATGTGTGGGTAACCAATCGTAATGGAAGCACTACCAACACCCGCGACGTTGTTGGACTAATGGACCTCGGTGAAAAGAACCCATATCTTCAGCCGCCTGTCATCAATGTGTTGAGCGCTTTTGCTCCTCCCGCAAATAATACAAATGACCTGTATAGCAGGATAATAAATAATCCAGGAAACAGGAACCCGGCGCTTATAGTAAGTAATTTACAAAGCATGGGCCTTTCAACCGTGCAGGATTTTGAAAAGATTTTTGCCCGCAAGCTGGATTCCACGCAATATATTTTTAACCGCCAGGCGGGTTACATTTCTGTTAGTCAGCCATTACAGCCGGATGAAATATTGGCCGTAGCTTACCAATATTCTTACAACGGAAAAATATACCAGGTAGGTGAATTCTCACAGGATCTTCCTCCCGACAGTGCGTCTGCTACTCAAAAAGTGTTGTTCCTTAAATTATTAAAAGCAACTTCTCAGCGTACCGCATTACCGATCTGGGATCTGATGATGAAGAACGTGTACTCTGTAGGATATGGTACACTTACCCCGACTGATTTTAAGCTCAACGTTCTTTACCAGGAGCCAAGCCTCGGTTGGAAGCGTTATGTACCTTTCGGCGATAAAAACCAGGGCACACCGATTTTATCCCTGGTAAATTTGGACCGGCTAAACAACCAGTTGGATCCTCAGCCGGACGGTGTGTTTGATTATGTGGAAGGCTTTACGGTAATTTCTCCATACAGCAGGATCGTATTCCCGGTGCTGGAACCTTTTGGAAGGGACCTTGCACAACAGGTATACAACGTGGTACCGCCTTCGGCAAAAGACACTTTATATTTTGCCTTGTATGATTCCATTAAAGCGGTAGCGCAGCAATATCCCAACCTCAACCGGTTTGTGATGAAAGGATCGGCCCGAACGAGTGGCTCATCCGATATCAGTATTGGATATAATATTCCGAAAGGAAGCGTAACAGTTACAGCCGGCGGGCAAACGCTTATCGAAGGAGCAGATTATGATATTAATTATGACCTCGGAACCATTAAGGTTACCAACCAGGCTATATTGAATGCAGGCCTACCGGTGCAGGTAAATTTTGAGAACAATGCTGCTTTTGGAATACAGCAACGAAATTATTTAGGGTTGCGCCTCGATTATCTTGCCATTGATAAATTGAAAGAACAATTGGCAGTAGGCGGCACATTGGTGCGACTGGGCGAACGACCTTTCTTTACAAAAAACAACCTTGGTGAAGATCCTATTCGCAATACCATGTATGGCCTTGACGTAAATTATCGCAAGGAGATGCCGCGTCTTTCCAAGATATTGGATAAGCTTCCATTCTATTCAACAACCGCTCCCTCCACTATTAATGCTTATGCGGAAGGTGCATTTCTGAAACCTGGCCATGCTCCGCAAATTGGTAAAGGATCTTCAGGTACTGTATGGATAGACGATTTTGAAGGAAGTAAATCCGGGATCGATCTCCGTTTCCCGGCAGTAAGTTGGGCGCTTGCATCTACACCGCAGGGAGCTACGGATGTAAATGGTAATATACTTTTCCCGGAAGCCACATTGAACAATGATATAGAATATGGAAAGAAAAGGGCGAAGTTGGCATGGTACCAGATTGAGCCGGCCTTGCAGGCATTCAAGGGAGTGAATAATCCATTGAGTGATAACCGTGCAGAGTTGAGTGATCCAAGGGTGCGTCTTGTAAAGCAGAGTGAAATATTTCCACAGCGCACTACTGATTTTGGCCAAAACCAATTGATCACTTTTGACCTTGCATTTTCTCCAACGGAAAAGGGGCCGTACAACTATGAAGCTTCATCGGCAAATATTGATAACAATAACCGTTTAAGAAATCCAAAACAAAAGTGGGGTGGATTAATGCGCAATATTGACCAATCAGATTTCGAGACTGCCAATATCGAATTCATCGAATTCTGGGTACAGGATCCGTTCATTAAAAATCCAAATTCTACCGGCGGAAAATTATATTTTAATCTCGGTAATATTTCTGAAGATATTTTAAAAGACGGAAGAAGGTTTTATGAAAACGGCTTGCCCACACCAACGGCTCCGGCCCAGATAGATAATTCATCTGTTTGGGGAAGAGTGCCATTGAATCCTATACAGGTTACCAACGCATTCAGCAATGATGCCGCCGACCGGGCTTACCAGGATCTTGGGTTTGATGGAAATAATAATGATTCTGAAAGAGTAAAAAGGGCTCCCTATCTCAGCCAGTTGCAGGGTGTTGTAAATGGTACTGCATTTCAACAGGCTTCTAAAGATCCTTCTTCCGATGACTATATCAATTACCGCGACAATTCATTTACTAATACGGATGGTATATTGAAGCGGTATAAAAACTTTAATAATCCTGAAGGCAATTCGCAAATAAACGATGGCTCTATATTTTCTTCTGCTGCAACCTTGTATCCGGACGCAGAAGATCTGAACAGGGACAATACGATGAATGAAGGCGAAGAATATTTTCAATACATCGTAGATATGAAAACGCCGAATGACCCTGCCATGCAGATCGGCACCAACTACATTGTTGATAAGAAGATCGTGCCTATTACGGGCTTGCCCGATGGAACAAGCAGGAACGAAATATGGTACCAGTTCAGGGTGCCGATCGGGTCGTACAACAAAAGAATTGGAAATATTCCCGACTTTAAGTCCATTCGTTTTATAAGGATGTTCCTTACTGATTTTGACGAGGAAACAGTAATGCGGTTTGGCAAGCTTGAATTAACAAGAAATATCTGGCGCAGGTTTCCAAACAAGATCGATTCGTCTGGTATTTATTCGCCCATTACCAGCAATGCGGAGTTTAATATAAATGGAGTAAATATTGAAGAGAATGATAAGCGCTCTCCATTGCCTTATCGCACACCACGTGATATTCAGCGCCAGCAAATACAAAGCAATAACGGTGTAAACCTGTTGCAGAACGAACAAAGTATGTCGTTGCAGTTTTGTAACCTTAGCAGAGGAGATGCAAGAGGTGTACAGCAAACATTTGCCAACAGGGATATCAGGCAGTATGGTAATTTATCAATGTACATTCATGCAGAGAACAATGTAAAAACTCCTAATAATATTAAGGACCGTGACTTAAATGCGGTGATCAGGATCGGTACCGATTTCGTAAGTAATTACTACGAGATAAGGATACCACTTTATTTAACGCCGCTGGGCACGGCAGGTTTAAATCCTAATTCAGATGAATACAATGATTCATTATGGAGGGCAATTAATAGTTTAGATGTTGACCTTACCTTATTGCCCAAACTGAAACAGGAAAGAAATTTCAATGGGGTACCTACTCAAATTTATCGTAAGCCGCAACCTAACGGACAAACATATTCCATACTTGGTGATCCAAATCTTGGCGAAGTAAGAGGTGTGTTGATAGGGGTGGAAAACGTAAACACTCCCACAGCCTGCGGTGAAGTGTGGGTGAACGAACTGAGACTTACATCCATCAATGAAAAGGGTGGCTGGGCTGCAATGGCAAGGATAGATATGACATTGGCCGATCTTGGAACTATTACAGGATCCATCACAAAACATACAACAGGTTTTGGTACGCTGGAACAAAGAGTGAACGAACGGTACCGCGATGACTTTACACAGTTTGATGTAGCGACTAATTTAGAATTGGGAAAATTGCTGCCAAAGAAAACTGCGATCTCTATCCCCGTGTTTGCAAGCTATTCTCAAACCGTGAGCATGCCGGAATACGATCCGTATGATCTTGACATCAGGTTAAAAGATAAACTGACTGTTGCGCCAGCTAACAAAAGAGATTCTATCAAAGATGCCGCGGTAGATTTTACCAGCACCAAAACATTAAACTTTACCAACGTAAGAAAGAACCGCACCAGCAACAAGAAGCCGAAAATATATGACATCTCCAATTTTGACCTGAGCTATTCTTATATTAATGTAACGGCACACAATCCCCTCATAGAAAACAATGAAGTGACGAGGCACCGTGGAGGACTTGGATATAATTTTACGCCACAACCGGTGTACATCGAACCGTTTAAAAAGATCAAATTTTTTACAAAAAGAAAAGCGCATTGGTTCGATTTGGTGAAGGATTTTAATTTCAATCCCATTCCATCGCAGTTAAGTTTCAGGGCAGATATACACAGGCAATTCGGCGCCATCAGGCCACGAAGTGTTGGATCGGATAAATATAAAATTCCTGAAACTTACGATAAGTTCTTAACCTTTCAGCGGGACTATATTGTGCGCTGGGCATTTACAAGATCCATCACTTTTGATTATAACGCCACCAACAATTCAAGGGTAGATGAACCAAATGGAAGACTCGATACAAAAGAAAAAAAGGATACGCTTTGGAGTAATTTATTGAAGGGTGGTAGAAATACTCTCTATAATCAAACAGCCAATATTTCATATACATTACCAACTGAAAAATTCCCGCTGCTCGATTGGACAAAGATCAATTTAAAATACCAGGCAACATACCGCTGGATCGGCGCATCAAGGTTAGCAGTAGAGCTTGGAAATATTTTGGAAAATGGTCAAAGCCAGGAAGCTACCGCCCAGCTTGATTTTACAAGGCTGTATAGCAAGGTGAAATTTTTTAGGGCAATCGAACAGCCAAGAGTAGAAGGGCAGGCCAAAGAAAAAAATGTAAGAAAAGACTCCATTTTCAGAACCACTGTCAAAAATGGCATTACTACTAAAAAGTTTAGACGCATCAAAACAACCCGGATAAAAGATCCAAATTATTTACCCGATGTAGGTACGCTCGGGCGTGTATTTGGTAAGCTCATCACCAGCGTGAAACAGGTAAATGTATCTATTTCTGAAAATGCAAATACACGCCTGCCGGGCTACCTCGACAGCACACAATTTATCGGCAGGAATTTCCGTAGCATGCAGCCTGATTTCGGCTTTATACTCGGGCGACAACCAGATACTAATTGGCTCAATAATGCCGCACGGAAAGGATTGATCACAAGAGACAGCATGTTCAACACTATCCTTCAGCAATCCTTCGATCAGCGTCTCACATTCACCGCACAGATAGAGCCGGTACGTGATCTCACGATCAGCGTGAACATGAATAAAACTTTCAACAAAAATTATTCAGAATTATTTAAAGACACCACCAATACTGGCAATAATTTCGGTCACCTTAGTCCATATACAGGTGGCGGCTTTGATGTAAGTTATATCTCTTACAAAACCTTGTTTGGCAAATTTGATCCGAACCAAATTTCTGCAACATTCCAGAAGTTCCAGGATAATCGGCTTATAATTTCGAAACGTCTTGGAGCGTCAAATCCTTACAATGTGGGTCAGCCTGTTGGCGCGGATGGTTATGCGTATGGATATGGGCGATATGCGAATGATGTGCTGATACCAGCATTCATTGCTGCCTACACCGGGCAGGATCCAAATACGGTTGGATTGATAAAACAGAGCAATCCAAATCTTAAATCAAATCCTTTCCGCAGCATTATGCCAAAGCCAAACTGGAAGCTGGACTACAATGGCCTTAGTCGTCTAAAGGGATTAGATAAGATCTTCAGCAACGTTACCCTTTCGCATGGTTATAATGGAAACATAAGTATGAACGGATTTACTTCGGCCCTGCTTTACCAGGATGTGTCCCGATATGGTTATCCATCATTTTATGATCCTATATCCAACAACTATATTCCTTATTTCCTGGTACCGAATATTACTATACAGGAACAGTTTGCGCCATTGGTAGGAGTGGATATGATGTTTACCAATCAAATGCAGTTTAAAGTAGATTACACCAAGCAGCGCACATTAAGCCTTAGCCTGATCGACTTCCAGTTAAGCGAAACAAGGAGCACCGAATTCGCTATTGGCGCAGGTTTCCGTAAACGTGGCCTAAAATTATTTGGCGGACTAAAATTGCCAAAGTTCCTGAGTAAAGAAAGTACTGGCAAACTTGATAACGAGATCAACTTCAGGTTAGATTTTAAGATCCGGGATAACGTTACTGTCAATAACAGGCTCGATCAAAATTCAACATTGCCAACCGGCGGTAGTAAAGAAATTACCATTACACCTACCATTGATTATTTCTTAAACAACCGGGTAAATATTAAGCTCTTCTTCGATCAGCGAAGAGTTAATCCGTATATTTCTTCAAGCGCACCAATCACCAATACAAGAGCAGGGGTTCAGATTAGGATTTCGCTGGCACAGTAAGGATAAATTTTTTGCAAGGTAAGGATAGGGCGATTTTTAAGTGGAATTGCTGTCTGATTATCTGCAAAAAAATTCGCTTAATATGGACGAGGAGCCAAAAAAAAGTTTACCTAATTTATTTTCTTTTCTAAAAGAGTTGTACTATTGTTACACGGGGCTCAGTTATTAATTTGCCTCGGAAAGAAAAATTTGTCGTACTACTTATTTATTCAACCTATCTAAATCTGCCTTAATTCCGGCGGGAACCATCCAGGTTCTTTTACTCTAACTTATTCATTAGTCCATAGTCTTATTTTTATGAGAGATGGCCATTTCAGGTGCTTAAGTTTTTCTATGGGGCTTTGCCATATATACTACCATTGTTTTGTCAGGAATGATGATACAGAACCAATTATTATCTAACGAACAAATAAAGTTTATGAAAACACATTTACCCTTTAGGCTTTCCAGCAAGTTTTTCATGCTCACTTTTATGGGAGTACTTCTTTCTGCTTTTTCGTTTGCCCAATATGATATCTCATTAGGGTATGACGGTAACGGAAATTATGTTGTAATTACGAAATACGCCAGTAACGGACATGTCGATTCCTCGTACGGCATTAATGGTAGCACTGACCACCTTCCCATTCATTTTTTTAAAGAAGTTTATCTGCCGGACGGCAAGATTATTCTCGTTGGTAATACCGAGGACGTTTATACAGCGCCTGATATTCACTGGGATATAAGAATGGTTCGCGTGAACGCAGACGGAACTTTAGATCCAACCTTTGGTAGTAATGGGGTATTAACAATTACAGGTCCTCCCCTGGATTATGATGTAGTTACATCCGTCGACGTAGTGCAGGGGAGAATAGCTATTGGGACGACTGCCACCTCAATAGTAGGGAGCTATAAGAGCTTCTCTCTTGGTCTATGGGACACCAATGGCACACTCATAAGCTATTTACTGTTCCAGACTTTAGATTATTTTGATGCCACTGCAAATGTTTTTTTTGTGCTAAAGGATTATACTATCAATACCTTTTTGTTGGCCACAGGTACCGATATTTTTCATAAGAACCTCGACGGGCAACCAGTTAATTCTTTCAATGGCACCAGTAGGCTAACCCTTCCAGTAGCCCAGGGTACATCGGCCGGTATCAAATCACTTTTAATCTACAATAACAAGATCATCGTGGGTGCAACCACACTTGATTCTACAACGTTTATTGCGGGTTATAGTGTATATGTATTTAATAGTGACGGATCACCGGATATTTCATTTGGAAACCAGGGAATTCAAATTGTTCCTATAGATGGATATACCACCATCAGTATGTCTATCACCGGATCAACACTCTATGTTACCAATTCCACAAATACATTTGCTTATCCACTTGATAATACTACTCCGCCCGTTACCGTCACTTGTCCGGCTAATAAAGTGATAAATACAGATGCCGGTAAATGTACTGCGGTTGTAAATGGTATCGATCCGTCAATATCTCCTGCGGGCAGCAATCTGCAAATCGCATATGCATTAGCGGGTGCAACATCAGGGACCGGACAGGGGACGGCTTCAGGTAAAGTGTTTAATAGTGGAATTACCACCATTACTTATTCGTTGAGTAATGATCCATCAAAAACCTGTTCCTTCACTGTTAAAGTACAGGATAATCAAGCGCCGTCAATAACGTTTGCCGCTCCAGAAAAAACAGTCTTATGGCCGCCTGATCATAAAATGGTTAATCTCGAAATCAGTTATATGTTGACTGATAATTGCGGCGGTACTACAGCAAATTTATGGGTAACGAGCAATGAACCCGAGAGCGGAACCGGTAATGGCGACCTGCCTAACGATTGGCAAGTAGTAGATGCACATCATGTACGATTGAGGGCAGAGAGAAACAGTAATGGCAATGGCAGGGTATACACCATTGATATAAATGCATTCGACGCCTCTGGCTACCCAACTATAAAACAAGTATTTGTACGGGTGCCACATGAGGCTTCTGTAAAAGATGAGTTAAGGGTGAAAGCTGCTCCTAATCCTTTTAATAGTTCATTTAAATTATCAATAGAATCCTGGAGAAATGGTCCCGTAAGCATTAAAGTGTATGATATCTATGGCCGGGTGGTTGAATCCAAAGTACAGGTTCCGGCAAATAGTATCGTTCAATTAGGAGCCAACTACAAGCCAGGTTTGTATGTTGTTGAAGTTAGCCAGGGAATATTGCGGCAAACATTGCAGGTGATCAAGTTGCCCGCTGGCAATTCTATTAAGTGATCCGGTACACACCAGTTGTAATTTATGCAAGAGGATGTCATACAAGGCATCCTCTTTTTCATTTGTATAAGAAACAAAGAACGTTCTTCCTATTTTGTGTTCAGTTGCTAACAATTGTTTGTCCAGGCAGATGGTTTCTATGGCATCATCGTTGCCCTCGTGTACGACTTTGCACGTAGCAACTTTTTTCGACAATAATTCTATAAAATCACACTTCTCATCTATCCACTATCGGCGTTAATTGGTAGCGGCTCAACCTTGTCATTGCTTCAAATTTTCAGCAGCCTACTTTTTGAATTTACCATTTGCTGTTTCCTCCGTAATAATATTTACGACTATTTAAAAATGTCGAACGATTGTGATTCCTACTTATGCAATTTTTTATAGTCATTTAACCAGGTTATTATTTCTTTTTATCGGTAAGTAAAACTGCTTTCATAGTAAAACGTATCCTGGTTATTTTAATAAGAAGGAGGTACACTATGACGTAGCGCCATATAACACGATCGTTTTTCTCTTACTTTTTTCCGTAAAAAAAGTACAACAATCCATCATTAAATTTTTAAAAAAACTTACCATGAACACGTTTCAGATCAGGGACCTTATGGTTTCTCTAAACACACCTTCCTATACGATCGCTCAAACACTCTGTGTTAATCACACGAACATTTGCCAATGGGGTTGTAGTATACATCACACACCCATCTTTTGCCAGTTCGGTTGTACTTTCCATTTCACACCTATTTGTCACGGCGGTTGCAGCATCGTTCAATCGATACAATGCAATTACTCTCCGGTGATCGATTGGCATACAACTACTCCCATCCGCAAGGATATCGACAATTACCAGGAATTAGAACTGAAGGATCTTAAAACAAATCTTGCAGAGCTACAGAAATACGTTGATCAAAAACTACAGCGTACTCCTGCAGAGCTGGATGAACTTGAAAGTAAATTGGCTGAAGCCATCAATGAAGTGAGGGCTCAAAAAGCCAATGCAGGCAAACATCAATAGCCATCATTGAAGTGAAATTAAATTCGAAGGCCGTTTCCATCTTTCTGATGAAGCGGTGTAATTAAATTAAAATCAATTAAAAAGACATTTATGAAAACGTTTAAAATTAAAGACCTGATGGTTTCTATAGCCACGGAAAAAGAGGTGATCGGAGCAAACTTCTGTCCTCCACAAAGTATTGCGTGCACTGTTCACACGCCCATTCACCATTGTTGTAAGCTATATAGTGCAGTAGCAAGTTGCTATGGTGCCTGCAGTAATTTACTTTCATTTAAAAAGGAATTCGAGTGTCCGGGTTACACGGTTAATTGTCCGGGCCTCTCAGCAATTCCCTGCACTGGTTTCTCATGCGCAGGCGGATCAAGGATCACTGATTTCATAACACGTACCGATGTAGAAAATGAGCTGGTATTATTCCAGGAGGCTGAACTGTCTGAGTTAAAAACACAGTTGGCACAGCTGCAAAAGCAGGTTGAAGTAAAACTGAAACGTAGCCCCGAAGAACTGGACCAGCTTGAAACCAAGTTAAACGAGGCTCTCAATGAAGTACGTGCTGAAAAAGCTAACATCTCCAAAAAGAAGTAATCTCCATTAAAATGATGAAACTTAATTTTCTTTCGCAACTTACTTTCCGGTCCAATCCGGAATATCAATTGGTGGAGTCAGGAAATTTAAACCGGCCGGAGCAAGAAGCTCTTGCCGGTTTATTACACGACGCCGAAGTGTTTGGGATATTTAAACCCTCACCTCCCAATAACGATGCATCCTATAAGCTGGCCTATAAAGAAGTGGCGCTACTCTTCTATTCGTTGCAGCAACCTGGCAAGCTTCCTTTGTATATGCGAAATAGTTTTGATGATGACATAAATAATACGCTGGCTAAGTTAGTAATGGAAGGCATTATGCAAATTAGTTCAGGTGAACATTTTGTATCTGGAACTAAAGCCCAGGATATTTTGTATGAGAGAAAAAGCGTTGTAAGCAACAATATTGCTACCGGTATCGCCCAACAATCTGCAAGCGCTATTCAATACGCTTTACATTTAAATGAGTTAGACAGCAGGTCACTCGGCATCCGGCTGTATTGCTATAATACTGCACCATTAATACCCGAAAGCAGCAACGCATTTTCAAGTACTGAAGAGGTAGAGAATTTTTTAGGAGTGGGAAAAAATGATCCCTTCGCCTGGGAGATATTAAAACACTGGGATAAACATGCACCTACGGAAAAATATAAGTGGATAGCATGGAACCGTAAGAAAAACACTAAGCCTCATCCGACACAGCATTCTATTTTCAAAATATATATAAGCCCGGTTTTGTCATCTTTTCCAGACGTTTTTGTTAAGAGTGTACGGGTGCTTACAAGATCAAAAGCATTTAGTTTCAAAACAGGAACGGATCGGCATGGATTGCTGCGTCCGGATAAATTCGTTGTTTATTTTTATTCTTTTGATGACCTCATAGAAGCGTCCGATATGTTGAAAGATGCATTGAAAGATTATGAAGCACAGGGTGTTCCCTTCACCGCACAACTTGACGACAAAGGAATGATCTCCTGGGGAATTGATCCGGCGGAAAAAGAAGTGCTTGAAAATTTCGAAGGCGGCAGTTGGAGAGCAGGCGTTACAGAAAAATTAGGAGCAGCAGTTGTGCAGGCAAAAGCGGATGGATTAACGAAAGATAAAGCGATGGAATATATTCTAAACAAAATTTCATTGGAAGGCATCGACCCGTTCAACTGGATTCCAATTCAAAAGACGAAAGTTGCAAAAAACTTTTTACAAACAACATAAGTCATTGGGCATTTGAAAAAATCGATTACAAATGCACCGCTGAAACCACGATCTTATTTAAACTTTTTTCCATAACTACTCAAAACAAGTTTATGTCAGCACAGGATCTATATATTTTACCCGAAGATGTTTTGTTAACACCCGTACAGGAATTAGGTGATCAAACCAGGAGCAAGTTTGAATACGATGAAAACGATTTCGTAATAACCTATTCAAACGCACGAAATACAAGTAAAGTGATTGATGCTTCTTCTGCCTCTTTGGTAAAGGAATTCAGAACCCCGAAGTCGTTGCCAGAAGGTGTGTTTACTTATTCGGTTATGAATAAATTAAATGCCGAAAAAACATTGGAAGATGCCTATAAATTTTTGATAAGGCTCCGCAGTGAAGGCTTCCTTGTTTTGTATGATGAAGCTGCACTTAAAAAAAATGGTGATGCATTTCAGCCCGGTGATTTATTCAAAGGTTATGAAGTGGTACAGAAGTTACAGGGTGTTGCCGATACCGAAGTATATAAGTTAAAAAAAGATAATTCTTTTTTCGCATTGAAACTGTTGAAGACAACCGGGAAATCCGTTCATCTGGTTGAAAGTTTTAATAACGAAATAGAAGCGTTGCAATTGTTGGATGGTGTGGTAAATCCCCCGCTTGTTGAACACGGCGAATATGAAAACAATAGTTATTTGATTATGCAATGGGCGGAAGGCTTACCATGCGACCAGGCCGCAGAAAAATATCGTAATACTAATAATAAAGAAAACCTTTCCAGGTTGATCGATCTTTCGTGTGCCATTCTTAGTGCATATAAACACCTGCATAGCCAGGGTATAATTCACTCGGATATTCATCCACGAAATGTATTGGTTAATGAAAATGGAGATGTAAGTATCATTGACTTTGGCCTGGCGAGAATTGTCGCAAAAGAAAAATATATTTCACGGGGCGGTGTTGGGTTCTTTTATGAGCCGGAATATGCAGCCGCCATCATTAACAACAGCCCGCAACCACAGTCAAGCTGCAAAGGGGAACAGTATGCATTGGCGGCACTGCTGTATCTGATATTTACAGGTAAACAATACCTCAATTTTTCATTTGATAAGGACACGCTTTTCAATCAACTATTGAAAGAATCACCCACTCCATTTGCTGCTTATGACCTGGATGTTGATCTTGCAGTAGAACAAGTCATCTTCAAAGGGCTTTCGAAAAATCCGGAAGACCGCTACACTTCCATAGATGAATTTTATGAGCAATTGAATGCGATAAAAAATAGAATATCCGAAGAGCATATCAGCGACCTGCAGTATTCTTTCAGCGCATTTTGTGATACGCTGAAAAGCAGGTTTGGATTTAATGGGCAACTCATTGAGAATGGTCTGCAACTTGCACCAACTGCTTCCGTTAATTATGGTGCAGCAGGTATCGCATATATGTTTTACCGGATGGCTTTGGCGGAATCAAACGCCTCGTTATTATCAGTAGCCGATGTGTGGGCGAACAGGGCTGCACAAAATATGAACTATAGTGAAAACAGTTTTTATTCAAAGGATATCGATATTACGCCTGATACTGTGGGCAGCACTTCTATCTATCATTCTGCAAGCGGCGTTTATCTTGTGCAGGCGCTTATCAGTAAAGAACTGGGTGATTATAATACCTACTATGGCTCAGTGATGAATTTTATATACACGGCTACGCAGCCCTGCGATAATTTAGATCTTACACTCGGCAAATCTGCCACACTTACGGCATGTGCCATCCTGTTTGAAAACCTGCTTGCTGTGAAGGATGAGCTAAAAAAAGAATTGGTGGTGGCAGGTAACACAACCATGCAAAACATTTGGGAGGCGATAGATGATTACGCGGCTATCGGTGAAGAAAGTGCCATGCAATATAATGGTATTGCACATGGCTGGGCGGGGATACTTTATGCAACTATTAAATGGTGTGCAATAACTGAACAGCCCGTGCCCGCAAGGTTTTTCGATCGTGTGAACCAATTGCTGACTGCTGGTATACACGAAGAAAATTTGATGCGCTGGAATCTTACGGTGGATAATAAAGTTTCGTGGCCCGGTTGGTGCCATGGCTCTGCAGGTTATACTTTTTTATGGACAGCCATTTATCGGTTTACCAACGATGAAAAATATTTGTTTACTGCAGAAAAAACGGCCAAACATTTTTTAGCGTCCGATGCAGAAGGCAGTGTTTGCAATTTATGTTGCGGCGGCGCAGGTGAATGTTACGCTTTGCTGAATTTGTACAACGTTACTCAAAATGCTTTTTATCTCACCGAAGCAAAACGGCTTGCAAAGAAAATGTTGCCGCATATTTATTCGGGGCAAATGAGGAACAACAGTTTGTATAAGGGAGATATTGGGGTTGGAGTTTTACTAACTGAATTGGCGCTGCCACAATTTGCGAGGATGCCTTTGTTCGAATAAGTGGCCTTTCATACGAAGCTGGGTAAAGTTTACACCTTTTTAAAAGGTGTAAACTTTATATGAAAATTGGTGGAAAAAGCTGCTACATGCACTGCCGTATACGAGGGCGATGCAAGGCTGCCGCTACGTGATTTGCCGCCCGGACAAAAAGAAATTGTTGGATATTCTTACCCAGTTATATGCAACTACAATCATGAATACAAATAAAAATCGCCTCATAAAAGAGGCGATTAAAGTTTTCTTAAAAAATATTTTAGGCTTTTACTTTTTTCAATAACATCACGTAGCCACACAAATTCTTCTTCTTTTTATTTACCTGTACCGGCTTCATCATGTGATACTCGGAAAATTTTGGAATATAAGAATAGCTGATAATATTTCCATCCACATCGCCCCAAAGCTTCTTTTGATATACCACTTCCTTCTCATCCCAATCATACATTCTCACCTCGTACAACCTTGATGTAATATCTCCAATAAACACAAACTGGTACCAGCTTCCTTGCGTAAGCGGCACAATAACGGGCATTTCATATTCGCTTTCCATAGAGACAGAAGCCTCTTTTACAACGATAAAACCTTGTTTTGAAAATTCTTGTTTGATACTGTCTGCCTGGTGTAAAATGGAAGCATCACTGCAGGCCGCCTGGCGAATAACGTTTTGAGAATTGGCTTGTATTCCGGTTAGGATAAAGCTGCAAAAGGTAATTAAATGAAGTAGGGTTTTCATCAGTTTTTCACTATTAGGGTAAGGGATTTTAAGTGTTGAAGCCCGTAATCCAATCTTAACCAGTTGAAATTTTTCTGGTTAAAATCGAAATTCGTGCCAATTCCGGGGAATTGATGTTTACAACAATTACATTATTCTAATAACTGAACTACGGCCAGTTTATTGTGCTTTGTGGAAATAATAGGTACCGGCCTGTTGGGTGCAGGTGATCTGCAACTCATTGATACAAACATGCGGAGGTAAGGATGCACAATAAAATATCGAATCGGCAATATCGTCGCCATTTAGCGGCACGAAGCCTTGATAAGTAGATGCTGCTTTTTGTCCATCGCCTTTAAAACGTACAAGCGCAAATTCTGTTTCGGCTGCGCCGGGATGAATACCGGTTACTTTAATATTGTGTCTTAACAGGTCGATCCTGTTTTGTTCATAATATAATTCTACTTTGACAAGTCAAACCTTTGTTTTTTTTGTTGGCCAGCAGATGTTTTTTATGGCGGCATAGTTGTGTCACTCACTTGTACTGTATTTTTTCATGGCATCTTTTTCGTCCTATAATTAAACTATCGTAACCGTGAGCTACATTTTTTTAAATATGTCAAAGTAGAATTAGAAAGGCATTGTAATTTAC
>JBDSAP010000137.1:0-3976 GCA_039922055.1 Ferruginibacter sp. | reverse complement strand
CAATTTATCCGGATGATGCTGCCCAATTCTTCCCAGCCATATTTTTCTACCAGGTATTGAAGTACCTGTTCCAATGTGACCCCATGCAAGGGGTTATTTTTTTGTAAGGCTGCCATTCAGACCGTTGCTTGCTGTGATTAAATGATGATATGATTATGATGACTTGTGAGCAAAACTTGCAAATGCAAATTAGTAAAAATCAGACCATTGATTGGTGTGATTAATGATGGTATGATTATGATGACTTGTGAACAAAAATCGAAATCGATACGGCTGAAATGAAGGTACTCGCTGCAAAAGTCCTTATCTGGCAACGGACTTAATAATATGAAAAAAAGAGCAGCGGAAATGAAGAGTGAATGTTTTATTGCAAGTGCAACAGGAAAGGGTGTCTCCGTTAATTTGGAGTTTCCTGTAACATCATGACCCGCTAACTATAGTTGAACTAAGTTAATTTTAGACGCAGAATTATTAATTTACTGGCAACAACCAAATCATTTCTAAATAAGAAAAATGGCTATGAATGATAAAAAAATAAAGATCATTGACACGGAGATACTTTCAGGCAATTGGTACACTCTAAGGAAGTACACTTATGAATTTGTAAAGCAGGATGGCACCACGCAAGTACAAAGCCGGGAAGCTTACGACCGCGGCAACGGAGCAACTATTTTGCTGTATAATAAAGAGCAGCGAACAGTGATTCTTACAAGACAGTTTCGGTTGCCCACTTTTGTAAATGGCAACCCCACCGGCATGCTGATAGAATCATGTGCCGGGCTGTTGGATAATGATAATCCCGAAGATTGTATACGGCGGGAAACAGAAGAAGAAACTGGCTTCAAGATAACAGCCGTAAGAAAAATTTTTGAAGCTTATATGTCACCAGGATCCGTTACCGAAATATTGTATTTTTTTGCAGCCGGGTACAACAGGGAAATGAAAGTGAATGAAGGCGGAGGCATAGCGCATGAGCAGGAAGATATTGAAGTGCTGGAATTAAGTTTTGATGAGGCAATACAAATGATGGAAAGAGGCGAAATAAAAGATGCTAAAACAATAATGCTATTGCAGTACGCAAAAATTCATGACCTGGTATAAACAACTTAACGCGAAAAAATGAAAAGTGTACAAGATAATTTTACCGCACAGGCTGAGCTTTATGCAAAGTATCGTCCTGACTACCCGGCGGAGCTTTATCAGTTTTTGTTTTCATTGTGCAGGCATAAAGATGCAGCTTGGGATTGTGGCACTGGAAGTGGACAGGTTGCCATTGCATTGGCAAAGCACTTTACAAATGTATATGCCACAGATATCAGTGAACAGCAAATAAAAAATGCGGCTCAACGTAATAATATTATTTACGATGTTGAAAGAGCGGAGCATACATCTTTTGAAGATAGTTCCTTCGGCCTGGTAACTGTTGCGCAAGCAATTCACTGGTTTGATTTTGACAGTTTTTATAAGGAAGTAAACCGCACCATCAAAGCCGGTGGCGTGTTTGCCGTAATTGGATATGGACTGCTTCGAGTATCGCCGGAAATTGATCTCGTCATCCACCATTTCTATTATGATATTGTAGGAAGGTATTGGGATAAGGAAAGAAAATATATTGATGAGAATTATGCCACCATTCCCTTTCCTTTTGAAGAACAACCAGTTCCGGAGCTGATGAATAATTTTGAATGGACGCTTGATGATTTGCTTGGATATTTTGCAACATGGTCAGCAGTGCAGCATTACAAGAAAACGAATGATAAAGATCCTGTTCCATTTATTAAAGCAGCGTTGGAAAAAGTTTGGCAGCCGCATGCATTGAAGACGGTCCAATTCCCCATATTGCTAAGGGTAGCAATAATTGATAAACCAGCAAAGTAAATGGCGGCAGCTTAGCATCAGTTACGAGACAGTGCGCAGCCATGTAAAAAAGATCTATGAAAAATTGCATGTTACATCTTTAACAGAAGTGGTGGCTAAGGCCATCAATCAGCGCATTGTATAAATTGCATCGGCATTAATTATTATCTTGCTTTGATGAGTGGCGAAACTGATCTATCCATATTGTTAAAGCAAATGAACCCTTTGCTCAATGAAGGCGAGTATGTTTTTTGCGCTGTCGCTGATACACATCATCCCGCATGTAAAACTGCAATTTGTTTGTTTAAAGAAAAAGAAGCCGTGACATTGATAATGGAGAGATCATTGGCGGATCAGTTCGCATTATCTTATTCAACTGTTTGCTCCTGGATTACACTTGCTATTCACTCCTCACTCGAGGCTGTCGGGCTTACAGCAGCATTTTCTCAATCATTGGCCAAAGAAGGAATTAGCTGCAATGTAGTTGCTGCTTTTTATCATGACCATATTTTTGTTCCACAAAAAGATGCAGAAAAAACAATGGAAATTCTGCTGCGTTTTCGCCAGGCCGATTAACTAAATTACTAGTGAACTCCTTAATTTTACTGTATGAATAAAGTGCATCAATATGCTGTAGCAGTAACCTGGACGGGCAATATCGGCACTGGTACAAAAGATTATCGGTCTTATGAACGCAGTCATACTATTTCAATCGATAATAAAATTGAGATCGCCGGTTCTTCAGACGCGGCATTTCGTGGTGACAAAACAAGGCATAGCCCCGAAGACCTTTTTGTTGCATCCATTGCCGCCTGCCACATGTTGTGGTACTTGCACCTGTGTTCCGATGCAGGCATCATTGTTACAGGCTATGTTGATCATGCTACGGCTACCATGATAGAAACTGACAATGGTGGTGGAAGATTTTCGGAAGTCACCCTGCACCCGGAAGTTACCGTCACGGACGCCTCAATGATCGGCAAAGCGGAAGAGTTGAATCAAAAAGCAAATGAACTTTGTTTCATCGCCAATTCCTGTAATTTTCCCATACTTCATCAAGCCATTATTACGGTTGCAGAGAAATAATTTAAAGCGATCAATTGTTGATGTTCTTTTGCAGATCCTTAACCACCCCGCCAAATCAATTTTTGTTATATTTGTAATCACAAACAATACGTTATGGAAATACAATATTTGCACAATGAAAAAGGGGAAACAACCGCAGTATTAGTCCCCATCGAGGAGTGGAAGGATTTGACTGAACGATACACACAACAGGGCGAACTTCCCCAATGGCAAAAGGATATGATTGACGAGCAACTTGCTTTTGTCAAAAACCATCCTGACAAACTGATTTCAATGGAAGAAGCACAGAAAGAACTCGATAGGGATGATGATATATAGACATTGGCAAATGTCACCGGTTGCTTTAGAGCAACTAAAGGAAGCAAGGTTGTATTACAAATCAACCCACGTGAAAGGTTTGAGTAATCGATTCTCAAAAGCTGTCAACGTTACTATCAAACAAGTACTCAATAACCCTGGAGCATACGCAATCCGATATAATAACGTGCGTATTGCTTATACTGACGTGTTCCCTTATGGTATCCACTTCATTGTAGAAGAAAAATCCATCTATATCATCGCGATTCTATATGAAAGAAGGGACAGATAAAAATGAACCCCTTGCCACCAAAACGAATATGGAGTGTTTTTAAAGAACAAAATCAATCCCGACTCAAGACATTTATTATTACAGTTATTATCATTTGAGATTATACGGTTTAATCGTTTTAAAATAGTTTTCGATACCCAAATCCATTCTCTCATCTCTTAAGTTTCTTTCGCTCCAGGAACATCCTCTTCATAGTCGCATTAATTGGACCTTTTTGAATTGTGAGTATTTCATAAATTCATAAGAAGTCAATTTAGGGCCACCACAGGCTTAAAGTACCCAGCACCTAAACTTTCGCAATCATAACCAGCCTCCTGCTTGCTTCCCCTCAACAGATTACTAGTGCCTGGTTTGAATGCAGGACTCAAGAAATGAAGGGTTAAGGAGTATCTGTAATTGGATGCTCCTTTTTTTATCACACCTTTCTAAACACGGTTTTCATTC
>JBDSAP010000136.1:0-33836 GCA_039922055.1 Ferruginibacter sp. | reverse complement strand
GGTTTTGCAATCTTATGCGGCCCGCTACATCCAATAAAAAAGCCGGGTTGGATTCTCCAATTCCAAACTTCCCATTTTGTAACAATGTCATTTGCGGCGAAGAATTGTATGTTGAAAAAATAAGCGGATGATTAGTATGTGTCTGGATATATGCAGATGAGTTATCAGTGTAAAAACCAATTTTAACTGAACCATCGATGCTTTCCTGGGTAATACCTTTTCCATTTATTTTTACTGAAAATTTTTCTGTAGGTGTTGTGGTACCAATACCTACATTCTGGTTATATGCATGTAAGCAGATGATGCAGCATAGAAAGTACGAAATTAGAATTTTCATGAATGACTTTTTTTAAAGATGAGAGCACTGAAATTACTGATTAAGCCGTATGCTTCTCGTAAGCTTTCAACAGATTTAAGGAACTGGCGGCAAAAATTGAGTAAGTGGCGAACAGGCGGAACTGATATACGCAGATGGAAGAGGATATGATTGTGCAAGTTGATCATTTTGTCCGGAGTGGCACCGGATCTACATATCGGAAAAACACAGTGTATGCATTCTGTTGTGTTGTATTTCACAATGAATTATCAGTTGCCATCCTAATCTGGCAAAGGCAAATTTGTTAGTGTGCCCGTACTTTATTTATTTAGCCTAAACCTTTACTTTCAACATTAAATAAAACATATTGTATACCTCTGGAGAAAGGGCCGGTATAGTTGATAACAGCGATGGTTAAATCACACCACAAGCTTTGAATCTACCCTTAATCAATCGTATACATGGGCGTTTCCGCCCCGCTAAATGCTGTATCTTTCTCAAAAATTTTATCATGCGCTTATTTTCACTGCTTATCATATTGGCTATTATACATACTGCCAATGCCCAGGTGCTTATCAAAAACATCAACGTCATTGATGTAGAAAAGAAAAAAATATTGTTGGGTTACAATGTAGTGGCACTGGATGGTAAAATTGTTTCTATAGACAAAGGCAAAACGTACAAACTGCCAGACGGAACTATTGTAATAGATGGCACGGGCAAATATCTCGTGCCTGGATTTACGGATGCGCATGTGCATTTTTTTCAGAGCGGCGGTTTATTTACCCGGCCCGATGTTATCGACCTGCGTGGTTTTCAGCCGCATGCCAAAGAACTAAAATGGGTGCATGCTAATATGGAGGACTTGCTTCGCCGATACACCAGTGTAGGCATTACGCAAGTGGTAGATGTGGGAGCATCTTATCAATTTCTGGAACAGCGGGATAGTTTCACCAACAAAAAATACGCACCAGTGATCAGTATGACTGGTCCACTGCTTACTACTTATATACCAGAGCCATATAAAAATCTGGGCAATGAAGCGCCTTTCGAAATGATGCTTACGGAAGACGGGGTTCGCCAATCGGTACGCAACCAACTTCCGCTGCATACTGATTTTATAAAGATCTGGTACATTGTTACGGATGCGGATGTGGAGAAAGGCGCCAACAAAAATCTACCCCTGGTAAAAGCCGCCATCGATGAAGCGCACAAAAATAATTTACGGGTGGCGGTGCATGCTACTGAGCGTATTACGGCTCAGTTGGCGGTGGAAGCTGGCGCCGATTTTTTAGTACACAGTGTAGATGATGAGTTGATCAGCGACTCGTTTGTACAGTTGCTGGTGAAAAATAAAACGGTGCTTTGTCCTACCCTGGTGGTAATGGGCAATTATGGTAAAGTATTGGTCGATGATTATCATTTTACCGGCGAAGAGCTATCCATTGCCAATCCCACTACCATCGCAAGCATAATCAATTATCCGCAACCGGATACAGTTAAGGCCGCGGCTTATGTAAAGGCAATGACCAGCACTAAGCAAAAAGCGAAAGATGAAAAAGGAAATGCCACTATGCAGGCAAATTTAAAAAAGCTGGTTGCGGCCGGCGTTATCATTGCCACCGGTACAGATGCCGGTAATATTGGTACGCAACATGCCAGCTCTTATTTTAACGAATTGAAAGCCATGCAGGCAGCCGGCATGAACAACTGGCAATTGCTGGAGGCAAGCACTATTAATGGGGCAAAAGCCGTGGGCAAACAAAACGAATGGGGCAGCATTGCTAAAAATAAATGGGCCAATATGCTCGTGCTGGATGCGAATCCGCTGGAAGATATTGCCAACTGGCGCAAGATAAATTGGGTGATCAATAAGGGCATTCCGTTTAAACCCGATTCATTGATTGTTTCCACTCCTGAAATGCTGGTTCAGCAGCAATTGAATGCCTACAATGCCCATAACCTTGAAGCTTTTTTAGCGCCTTATTCAGAGGACGTTGAGATATATAGTTTTCCAAATAAACAGGAAGGAAAGGGCAAAGCAGGCATGCGTAAAGATTACCAGTTTATAACCCAGGTGCCCGAATTGTACTGCCGGCTTGTTAACCGGATTATTGAAGGCAATACGGTAATTGACCAGGAGGAAGTTTGGGGTGTTGGCGAAAAGCCGGTAACTGCCGTAGCGATATACGTGATTGAGGGAAGCAAGATCACAAAGGTTTATTTCAGGCAATGAGAAGATAATCATCACATATCCCAAGCCGTGGATTTCTATGATTAAAAAATTCCTCATTCCCAACAACGTCCTCCACAGGCCTGGGCCGAGCCGAGGACCTTTGCGTTTATTGTGCTTACTCCTGAGCTTTATTAAAATTGATATGTTCCATTTTCATGCAGGTAGCAACAAAGTAGATGCGTTATAGAAAATCTTGTAGGATGTTGTTGCATTGATGGTCAATTGCTATTTGTACGATGTTACTTGCTTCGCCCACATGGTATAAAAAAGCCTAAAGAGTGGTTTTCTTTGAATGCTGTGAAGCTTGTATTGGTAGCGCAACGTCGGCCCTACTTAGGCTCATTGAGAAAACGTTGCTGGGAATGAAAAACATGAGATATGGCAAAGAGGTTCGTTGGGTGTAGAAATTTATAGTGTGAAAGTGGGGAGGCAGAAGCTTGAATATATACACAATAATCCTGTTAATGGTAAATGGCAATTAGCAAAAGTTTATCTCAGTTAACATTATTCTTCGGCACGGTTTTATGAAAAGGGGTATAGATGAGTTTGGTATTTTGAAAAATATTTTTACTGTGTTATATGGGGATTGATTGCGGAGAAAGGTTCGTGTGCACCGAACCAAGGCGAAGCTGTCAATCCCAAGTCTTTTGCATTAAGTTATAGCCAACAGGGTCGAATTCTTTCAATTGAGATTTATTAAATGGATAATAGTCGTTTTCACCTAAGTAGGCTTCTGTCAATTCAGCAAAATATTCCTCTACATTGTTTAATGCGTATGCTCTTTTTTTGCCTCCCAAATTATAGTCAACGCTTTCATATCTTTTGCTTGTTAATGCGTTTTGATATGCTGCAAGAACTTCAGGATTATCTGAACCTAATACCCTGTCGTGATAGGCATGAGCTAATTCATGCAAAACCATATAGGGTTGATTTAATTTTTGCCAATTTAAAAAGTTTTCGATATTACAAATTTCTACGCATTTTGCAATTTCAACTGGATAACCGTTTTTGACAACCCAGTCCTTTGATTTATGATACCACATTGCGCCGTCTGTTTTTAATTTATATTCTACACAAATAGGAACATGCCTAAGCAAAGTCAGTTGTTTTAAAGGAATAATCTTTGAAAGTTGAGTTAGTTTTTCTGCCAAAACATTAAGAGCTTGTTGTAATTCAGGATGCGAAACACTGTCCACGAACACTAATATTCTAAATTCTTGAATAGCTAAAGATTGCTGTCCAAAAAATGATTTTTTACCTCCCGAAGTCTGAGCATTGCAGTCTTGGAGAAGAAAGATTAATATTAGTCTAAATATTATTTTCATTGATGTCCCTAGCTATTAAGCACAACTCAAATATATACGCTACAGTCAGCGTTTCCAAATCCGCATTTTTTTTAAATTCCTTGTTCTTGAAGAATCTACTAACATAAACGCACACAGAATGCAGTAGCGTAAATACAACTACTTCAAATCTATACTATCTGAAGGACTGATTATTTTTAGGAGATCTTTATTAGTGGTGTGCCGATACCTCAAGGTGGTTTTTTATGTCACAAATTAATAGCCCCTGTTAGATGGTTTATATAACCTGGCATATTCCCAAAGCATCACCATCAATACCGGTGTCTCATTACACAGCCTTCACTACAGTTCCTGCCGCCTTGCCAATCTGGCCCCAGGCGCCATCCACAATGGCACAGGCAAATTTGAATAAATACTGATCCATGCTATGTTCATCCGCGGCGCCTGCATTAAACTGGGTGTCGTAACTGCCCATGCTGAGCTGGTTTGGATTTGTAGTCAAAAACCGGGTAGAAGCCTGGATGGACTCTTCCACCTCATACATCTGTTGCCGGATCCTTTCCTGTACCTCCACATCCAGCTTTTCAAATGGAGTTTCCTTATCCACTTCATCCATTGCTGCCAAAGCAGATTCCACATTCGTAATCTCGTGACCATTGTTAAAAGAGCGTGGCTTTCCCCCAAGGTGATGAAACCCCAATAACTCGAGCGGAACGGTCGTAACAATATCCTTGTTATTGATATGGAGAAATGTCTTTGCCGAAAGCAATTCGTTGTAGTGCTCCATGAACTCCCGGTTGGCTACCCGGGGCGAACCAAAAACATAGATATGCGCCACGTGGTAATTCGCCAGGGCAAAACGGTAAGCCGCCAATTGTGCAAGGGCTGCACCAAGACTATGTCCGCAGATGAATAATTTTTTGCCGGCCCCGAGTTTATCCACCTCAGCCTGCACCCTGTCCCATACGCTGTCCAAGGCACGCTGGAAGCCGCGGTGTACTTTCCCATGGCCACCAAAAGCTTCAGTCTTCAGGAAGTTCAAATCCACCAGGGCATCTTTCCAACTGCTCGTACCACGGAAACAAACAACTAAATACCCGTCCTTTCCCGCCAGGAATACTTGCGTATCGGTCTCCACATTTTCTATCCAGGCGAAGGAATCATAGCCCCAGGCTTTCAGTTGCTTCTCTATATAGGCGGGTTTAAAATAGGCAAGGTGTGCAAAGTCAGCCATGGTCATGGCATTTTCTAAAGTATGCCCCGAGGAATTTTCATTAAAGCCAAAAGCATAAGAAGGGATCACATCATCGCGGCCATAGCGTGCCCGGTTAATAACTGGCCCTACATTGCGCAACGTTAAGGCAGCACTCAGGCCAGGAACCGTCTGCCACTCAGGGCAAGGCACATCCTTATCATCGATGTGCAAAATGGATCCGCCATCTGTG
This sequence comes from Ferruginibacter sp., assembly GCA_039922055.1. Classification (GTDB taxonomy): domain Bacteria; phylum Bacteroidota; class Bacteroidia; order Chitinophagales; family Chitinophagaceae; genus Ferruginibacter. Next base: position 28,535 of record JBDSAP010000136.1, on the reverse strand, counting down.
CCTTTGCTAACCTCTACACTTAACAACCCGGCGTAACGGCTCGCTGCATCAAATACATCGAAAGGATCGCTGCCCTCAGCCTCCGGGATGGGACCATTTGTGTTAACAATATAATGCAGGAACAACTGGTCTGTCAACGGTTCCAGGTCATCACCTTCGGCTATTGCCGCAGCTAGCTTTTTACGAAAGATCAAAAGCGTTTCCGCTAGTTTTTCGTTATGGGAATTGGCTTCTAACAAAAAGCGACCTTGGTCTGGATGAAAGGCGAACGCCTTGACTATATTAGCAAAATCGTCGCTGGATAAAGCCGGGTCTTTCCTGAGTGCGTCTAAGGATTGGTGAATGCTTTGCTGATTCATGATTGAAGGGATATTTATTGAGTATACAAGGTAGGAGTTTTTGGGTTGACCGGGCTTTTTGTGAAAGCCGTGAAGTGCATAAATTCACTACAATGAAAATTAGAGTGAAGGTTTGAAATCTAGCGTAGTGATGCTCTCTAATGTTGGAGCCTTAAAAATAAACCGGTAACCGGGTTTCCGCTTCATCGGTTGTAAATTTACAAGGCAAAATCAAAATAAATTTATGGAGCAGGTAAACTGGTCGATATTATCTGTAACCCACCAGGTTTCAATGGCGAATTCTGTGGTTTGCCCAATACCTTTTTCGTTAATAAAGAATTTCCTTAAACAGCCGCTCAGCACAAAATAACGGTACTCACAAACACTGCCTTCAACCACCAGGTTCTCTTTCTTTTTCACCTGCTGAACCTGGAAGAATGATTGAAATATTTTAAAATTCTTCATCGCTTATCGTGATGAATTTTTCTATATGGTTCTTAAATATTTCACACATGAATTGCGTCTGAAATGGTAAAAAAGATTGACAGTAATTCTACTTTGACAAGTGAAACCTTTGTGTTTTTTTATTGACCAGCAGATGTTTTTTATGGCGGCATCGTTGTGTTATTTTTTTAATTCCGATTTATCGGAACTCACTTGTACTGTATTTTTTCATGGCATCTTTTTCGTTCCATAATTAAACTATCGTAACCGTGAGCTACATTTTTTTAAATATGTCAAAGTCGAAATGGTATCATAGGTTGCAAATTGGTTGGAGATTATTGAATTGAATACCAAATCCAGGGTCCAACAATTCGGTGAAACCGGGGGGAAGTACTGAGGGCTCAAAAACTTTATACAACAGGTTTGGGTAAACAGGTACGGCCGTAACTCAAACTATGAAGAAGCTTATAGCGAATGGAATGAACTGGAGAGAGCCATTATTACAGAGAGGCAGAATGCCGTTGCGATCTGAGCATGCCGGGGTTTATTACAAGGAGATACGAATTCAATCAATAAAAATTTGCCAAAGAAATACGAAAAATATTTTTAAGAAGATTAGTAGGTTTCTTTTCCTTACATGAATTAATTGCACTGAATTATCCAACTCGTGTTGGACGGATATAACCGTTCAAGGCTGGCCCCAGTTAAGGAAAAGGACTATTAATTACCTGACCCGGCAATTAATAGTCCTTCTCCATTTTTCCATTCAATTAATTGCTGGAAATCTCCCTGCCAGAAACTTTCTAACCGCCTCATAGTTGCCTCTATTTTTTATTTCTAAGATAGAAGCGAAAATAACACCCATGTAATTATTTATACAAAAAAGGGTACCCCTGGTATGGCATATTTTTTCATCCCCTCTTCGTTTATTTCCACACCAATACCGGGCTTTTCAGAAAGCGTGATAAAACTATTCTTTACCCATTCTCCTTCATAAGTTACAATTTCTTTAAACATAGGATCAGTATGAAAATAAGACTGCCATTCCAGTATTAAAAAGTTTGGCACCGAAGCGCATACATGCGCAGAAGCCATTGCACCAAGGAAGGAGGCCACCATGTGCGGTGCAAAAGGTGTATAGTATAAATTGGCAAGATTAGCGATACGTTGTCCCTCTCCCAGCCCGCCGGTCTTTTGCAGATCGGGCATTACAATATCTACGGCGCCTATCTCCAGCATTCTCCGGAAACCATAAGCGAGGTAATGATTTTCGCCTGCTGCAATTGGCGTGGTGGTCGATTCAGAAATGAGCTTATAGGCTTCTACATTTTCAGCAGGTATTGGTTCTTCGAGCCATAGCAGGTTCAAAGGCTCTAATCGTTTTGCGACTGCATGGCCGGTGACAGCATCGTATTTCCCATGCATATCTACCAGTATATCTATGTTCGGCCCCACGGCCTGGCGTGCAGCAGCTATCTGGTCGTACATGCGCTGCAATTCCGCAGGGCTCGCTGTCCAGTTGTATGCATCATATTTATTGGGATCATTTGCCTGGTCAAGATCAAATTTCATGGCATTAAATCCCATGTCTTTTGCCTTTGAAGCAGCATCAGCAAAATCTTGTGGTTTGGGCAAACTTCGTTGATACAAAGCGGTATCGCAATACACCCGTATCTTATCGCGAAACTTACCACCGAGCAACTGGTACACGGGCAAATGCAACGCTTTTCCTGCCACATCCCAAAGCGCTGCTTCAATCGCTGAAAGAACAGCCACGTACATACCTGATTGTGCTCCCTGGAAAAAACCCGACCGGCGTATGTCTTCAAACAGGCGATGCACATTCAACGGGTTCCTGCCTCTTAACCTGTTCCCAAAACTCTTTACTAAATGATAAGTACCCGGTACTGCATCCACACCTTCGCCGCAGCCCCATATATCCTGGTTGGTGTATATTTTTACAAAAAGACTGCCCCTTATGTACCCGCACTTGATATCGGTAATTTTCAGATCGGACGGGGCTGAAGGTTTGGGCGTTTTTTCAATGGCCTTTTCATACCCTTGTCCAAAAGAAGATAACGAGGCGAATGGTGTAATAGCGGCTGCTATCGCGGCCTTGGTAATAAATGATCTTCTTGAGTTGGAGTTTGTCATTTTAATTATTTTAATGAGTTGTAGAATTTACCATGTACGGTCTTTGAGGTATTCCTGTATCTGTTCTTTGGGCACAGGAAGCTCATTGATATGATCATTTAGCCATTTAGAAAAATCTTTCTCTATATCATCCGACCAGCGGGCATCTATCTGGCCTGCTGTGTATTTGCCTTCTCTTAAACGCTGATGTCCGAACAGATCCCGCAGGCGGACAACTTCTGAAGTCTTTACTACTTTTTCCGCTAAGTGTGGAGGAATAAAAGTAACCACACCAAGTTTGCCCAGCACAACATCGCCAGGCATTACTGTTACCATCCGGATGCGTGTGGGTTGATTGATACCAATAAGCATGGTGTTCAGATCTCCCGGCGGATTGTGATAAGAAGGATCATAACTGGTGTAGTAAGATGTAAAGCCGCCGATTTCTTTTAGGCCCTCAACGTCTCTGAGCGCACCATCGTAAACAACGCCATTGCCTGTTTTTGCATAGATGGCATTACCTACATTGTCGCCGATCGTAGGGCCATTTTTATGAGCGCCGAACTGATCGGCAACATATACATCACCTTTAACAAGCAGGTCTACGGGCCAGGTATTTTGCCCTCGCTTTCCGGCCTTCTTTCCCCGTGCATCAATGGCGCCCCATACATCCGGCCGGGCTGGTACGAATGTAGCAGTTACGGCTCTTCCTACTAACACACTATCGGGATTAATCTGTAGCCATCCTTCCGCTACCTGGTAGCCATAGCCGGCACTTTTCATCACCGCCCAGGCCTCTTCAACGCTTACCGATTTCATGCGTTGCATAATATTGTCCGGCACTTTCGGACGACCATCTGCGAAGCGTTCCCCCTTCCATTCTGGAGTTAAAAAAATAAGCTCTTCTTTAGATATTTGCTGGCTTTTAACCTGTTTGCCAATGGTGCAGATAAACAAGATCAGCACAAAGTATTTTAGTCGTGACATCATATTGAGCATATAAATAATGGTGATTAAATAAATTTTAAGCTACGGGTATCGTGTCAATTTTTTCAGATTGTACTGTTATATCATCGTCAGGCAAACGGCTGTGCCACCAGCTTGCCAATGACGAACCCGTAATGTTCATGACGGGTCCAAAAATAGCTGGCGCTAAACCTGCGGTAGCAAGCTTTCCCATTGCCAATGCTAATCCTGATGCCAGGCCGGCATTTTGCATTCCTACTTCAAGCGCTATTGTTCTGCAATCCCTTTCATGAAATTTTAGCAGGCGCCCCGACCAGTAGCCGAGAAAAAATCCCGAAACGTTATGGATAAGAGTTGCAACAATTAACAAGCCTCCAACCTTCAGCAGGTTATCTCTTCCCGCAGCAGCCATAATTACCAATATCACGGCAATACCGGCCATAGAAACAAGTGGCATTGCTTTATCAAGCCATCCAAATCTTCCACGAATGATATAATGAAAAGCTAAACCAGCCACAATAGGGACGATCACAATTTTAGTGATATCCCAAAACATGTCCCAAAAATGTATCTCAACAAAACTGCCTCCCAATAAACGCATTAGCAATGGAGTTAAAAAAGGAGCAAGCAAAGTAGAAACAGTTGTAACCGAAACGGAAAGCGCAAGATTGGCTTTTGCTAAATACGACATTACATTGGACGCAAGGCCACTGGGGCAGCAACCAACCAATATGATACCAGCTGCGATCTCGGGTGGAAAATTAAACGCCTTGGCGACACAAAATCCAACCAATGGCATGATCACATAATGACAAACCACACCCACAATAATTCCCTTTGGCATACTCATTACTCTTGCAAAATCTTTTATGCTTAATTCAGTACCCATTCCAAACATGATCACCTGGAGCAGGGGAATAATAAGGCCGGATAATTTGAATGTGCCGACAGTAACAAAATGCTGAGGGTAATACATGGCAAGGCTTACAACCGCCAGTATCATCAGCGTGAAAGAAAAGCCCCGCAAAAATTGATGCCCCCTGAAAGCAAGGGCAAGACTGAACAAGCTAACCATCAATATCCATCCGCCAAACTGGTGTAAATGCTGCAGTGTCACAAAACAATAAGCGACAAAAAAAACGATCGCAAATGCATAGCAAATAGTATAAAAAAATTTGTAAGGAGAAGCCATCGTTGAAGGTGAATATTTTTGTGGTTGGAGTGTTACTGAATGATAATTACAGCATATTTGTTATTAGTGCCCGCGCCTTCTGTTTGTTTACTAAATGTAAACAGAAAATCACATTACTTCATTCGCCAACGTTCCGATGCCGTCAATGGAAATTTTTATTTCATCGCCGCTTTGTAAAGTAAAATCATGGCCGGGTACAATCCCGGTTCCTGTCATAATGAGACAACCGTAAGGAAAAGAGCACTCACGAAAAACAAATGATACCAGTTCTTCAGGTGTCCGCTTCATTTGATCGATGGTAATCTTTCCTTCGAAAACGCTTAAACCATCCCGGTTAATTTCCAAATGAATGTTAGAGCCTTTATCCAAAGGCTCCTCTGTTACATAAATACATGGGCCAACAGCAGCACAACCATCATAGGTTTTTGCCTGTGGCAGATAAAGTGGATTTTCTCCCTCAATACTTCGGCTGCTCATATCATTACCAATGGTGTAGCCAACAATTTTACCTGATGATGTAACTACGAGGGTAAGTTCCGGTTCCGGTACATCCCAGGTACTGTCTTTCCGAATCCTTACTTTTTGAGTAGGGCCAACCACCCGGTGAGGTGTGGATTTAAAAAACACTTCCGGTCTCTCTGCCTCATACACTTTTGCATAAAAATCGCCACCACCGGAATCTTTGCTTTCTTCCTGCCTGCCCAATTTACTGCGCAGGTAAGTAACACCACAAGCCCATAGCTCCTGGTTACTGCCAACGGGCGCTAATATACCGGCGATACTATTATTTTCTGAAGGGGCAATGTTTTTGATCTTCTCTTTCATCTTCTGCAAAAGAAAATCATCATTCACAAAATTATCCCAGTCTTCATCTTGCAGGAAATATAAATGGTTCTCATTCTCAATGGCAATGCCTTGTTTAATTTTGTATAATTTCATCTTGCTTATTTCTTCTTTAATCTGAAATACGTAATAATCGATAATTGAGGCCTTTCGTAAAAGTAACCGGTGAGGACACCGGCTACGGCGGTCCAAAATAGAGAGTTGATGACAAAATTAATTGCCATCAACTCTCTTTGTATTCATAGTTTGCCTGGTTAAACTGTTCAACGGTTAATTATAAAACCCGTTATTGGTCCCAAAATACTCTTGAAGTTAATTTATCGCCACCGATAGCTGCTGCTGCAGCAAAATAATTTTCTTTATTATTCGAACTCTCATAATCAGGATAAGACAATCTTCTAATAAACCCACCGCCAATATCCTGATTAGAAAGATTAGGGGCCAAAGCAGGGTAAAGAAAATTAACTCTTCTTAAGTTAGCCCATGCCTCTGTCCCGTTTGCTATATTCGCTATCCAATATTGCGTGTTAATTAATTTCAGCGCATTTGCCGGAGTATAAGCAACTGCCGGATCAGCGAGAAAATCTGTTTTTGCTCCAGCAGAAACTGCAGCTCCATTTGGATACTGAGCATAAGTGTCTATATCAGCTATTATTCCATTTTCATAATTTGTCTGTGCAACAGCATCACCACCGGGAATCCAACCTCTCTTTGCAGCCTCTGCGAGTAGTAAAGAAGTCTGTGCATAAGTTACCCAGTAAGTTGGTGCAGTCAAAGATCCCAAACACTTCAAGTTTATTTGTGAATAGTTGTAACCGCCAGCTCTCTTGCCTCTATAAGGAGCAACATCAAGTAAATCACTGAGAACACCTACTGGAAGTCCAAACTGATTTGCCAGAGTTAAATCGGGATTAGGATCTGCTAACGGAGTACTCGGATCTGCAAATTTTGCCATAATAAACCCGCTCCGCGGATCATTGGATATTTTTAGCTGGTTTACGAAAGGCTCTGCGACATAATAAAAGCGGGGGTTGTTATTTATTATATTACCGTTTGGCCCGTTTGTAAACGTTACGCCATCGAATTTTACCACAACGTTATCGGCATTAGAGGTCATCACTCCGCCATTAAATGCTTCTAGCGCAAGTGCTGCAGCTTTGGTTGCATTGACTTTGGTATAGCGCATTCCTAGTCTAAGTAATAATGAATAGCCAAGCTTTTTCCATTTTGCCACCTGTGCCGAAGCTGTAGTAATAGGTGTTAAAGCATTTTTTCCAAAGAAAAGGTCTGCAGAAATAAAGTCGCCGGCAGGATTCAGGGCAGCAATCGATTCCCTGATTTCTTTTTCCAGGTCAGCATAGATGGCTGCGTCATCATCATATTTTGGATAGAAAACACCATCCGTGTAAGCCTTGCCTGCATCAAAGTAAGGAACATCGCCGTATTCATCTACGAGGCCCATAAACGTCTGGGCTTTCCAAATACGGATCATGCTTGTTAAATTGACATTTGGGCTTCCTTTCAATAACGTCAATGCATGTATCATATTTTTGAGATTCCCAGGATATGAAGCATCCCATCTTCCATTATTGAAGTTGTCAATGTCTGCATTAAAATTCGGGCCCTTGGTAGCCCCGGAGTTGAAAGGGTTCACAAATTGCTGGGCAATGGTGTTTTCTGTTTCCCATCCCTGTGTAAATGTCCGTTGTGCGCCGGCAAAAAGAAAAGCCGGATCAACAGAAGTTTGGGCATAGGGATTAGTGTTTATCTCGACAAAATCTTTATCGCATCCCGCAAAAAGGAATACGGTGCTTACCAGGATTATTCTGTTTATTATTTTTATCATATACTTAGAATTTGATATTTAAACTTAAATTATAATTTCGGGTGGTTGGCAATGCTGCATTTTCATAGCCGGCCCTGGTATCTCCGGAAGATTGAATGGCTTCAGGATCAAGACCCGGAAGATCTTTATGGAGTATAGCTACGTTACGCACAGAAGCTGACAAACTCAGCCCCTTGCAGAACTGCAGGTAAGACACTTTTTTTAGAAGGCTGGTGAAGTTATACGATAACGAGATATTTCTCAGCTTAATAAAATCTGATTTGAAAACAAAAGGATCCCCGATTTGAAGATTTCTGTAATCCGTATAAAAGCCCTGCAGGTCCGTAACTATACTGGTATTGGGCGCCCCGGACTGGTAGAAGGCCGGAAATGTCAGGCCAGTTTCTCCCTCCCTGCGACCCTCCAACGAAAGTTTTGACAATCCCTGTCTTGTCAAATTGAGGAGTGTAGCAGACATTACTTTTCCTCCAAACTTGTAGTCGATGAATACGCCGAGGCTAATATTTTTATAACTAAAGGTGTTTGACCATCCCCCTGTAAACTTAGGAATGGAGCTTCCGATAGGTTTAAAATCAGGTGTTGCAAGCAACTTGCCGTCATCTTTAACGACGATGCCACCCTTAGCATTTCTCAGATATGTTCTTGTATACAATTGGTTCATTGGCAATCCTACCGTGTAATGTACTTCTCCGAGAAACTCAACCCCAGGCGCAGCATTACCTACTGTACCGTTAAATTGGATTAAAAGAAAATCGTTAACACCCGGTGAAATCGCGAGTACCTTTGTAGAAAGGTATGTATTGTTCCATGAACTTGTCCAGGTAAAATTGCGGGTTTCTATTGGCTTAACTTCAAGCATCGTTTCCAAACCGCTATTCCTTAATGAAGCAAGGTTGGCTTTTGAGCTTGTATATCCTGAAGTGTTGGAAAGGGTTACCGGTAATATTTGATCAGTGGTTACCTTTTTAAAGACCGAGATATCAAGATTCACCCTGCTTTTGAACATTCTTAATTCCACTCCAATTTCTTTTTCCTCCAGAGCAAATGGTTGTATTAAGGGGTTAGGTGATTGCCCATTTCCACCGATTGATGCTGTAGCCTGACCATTAAAATTATTTGAACTTGGAGCATAATTTAATATCCCCTCATAAGCGCCAGCACCATCAGCGCTGCCTGTTTTTGCCCACGCAACTCTCAATTTACCATAATTAAGCCATTCGTATTTACCCAATAATTCTGAGAAAATGAAACTGGTAGATACCGATGGATAAAATAAGTGGTTATTTAGAGGATTAAGAGTTGAGAACCAGTCTGTTCTGCCGGTAAAGGTTATATATAGTAAGCGATTGTATCCAAACTCAGCTAAACCATACAATGAATTAACCCTGCTTTTGCCATAAAAATAACTTGGGGTCTTAACATTTCCGTTTCCAAGTGAGTAAAGATCTTTGACGATAAAATTGGTTGAATTCTGGATAAAAGTAGTGCCTTTACTTCTCAACGTATTTCCGCCGACACTTGCATCAACAGAAAATTTCCCAAATTCTTTATTGCCACCTAATAAAAAGTCTGCATTAATATCCGTTTGCTTTCCTTCAGAAACAGTATAAGATCCTTTGTATGTACCATCGGCATTTGTTGGTATGCTTGTTCCAATACCAAAGGGAATTTTAGACTCATTGGCTGAGATGTTATAATCGTAGTTATATCTTCCTTGTATGTATAGCCATTTGGTGATATCATATCTCAAAGTAGCTGTTGCAAGAATATGATCTCTGTTGTTCACCCAATTTTGCCCCGCCTGGTCGGCATAGTAGGGATTAAGCAATGTGCCCTGAAAACCAGTAGTCTGAACTTCCGTCCCGAATGCAGCAGTAGGAGCAGTATTGAATGCATTATTTTTGAGAGAGGAAGTCGATATGGAAGGAGCTAACCTTGTAAAGAAGTTTACGGGGCCTGGTCCCTGGGTGCCTATCTGCGGCGGGTTACTTTGTATTTCGTTAGACCAGTTGATGTTCACTGACAATTTAAGCTTATTAGTAACGTTCTGATTGAGCCCTACATTGAAAATCTTCTTTTTATATTCATCTCTTGGCACAATGCCTTTTGCATCGGAATTTGCAAAAGCTACCCTGTAGCTTCCATTAGCGCCGCCGCCAGACAATGCAATTGAGTTGGTGAAGTTTGATCCTGTCTGTAGATAGTCGAAAAGCCTGTCCTTATGAAAAATATAGGGTTGCATCGTACCGTCAAAAGTAGGAACAAGTGAGCCATCTAACTTTGCGCCCCAACCAAATTGCCCCTTACCGGCGGCATCAGCCTGGCCACTCGGTTTTAAACCACCCTGCCCCAAGCCATACACTGATTGGAATTGGTCCATATAATTCAGAGCCTCATGGGTGGTATAGCCGGAAGTAAACTCAACACCAATACCCTGATTTTTTGAACCGGATTTTGTAGTTATAATTATCGCACCGGCCGCCGCTCTTGAACCATAAAGCGCAGAGGCGGTTGAACCTTTCAATACGGTCATGCTTTCAATGTCATCGGGGTTAATAGCCTGCAGGTTATCACCCTGGTCACGCATGTTATTACCGCCGTCTGCCCCCCTGGCACCCTGACTCATAGGTAGGCCGTTAACTACTATAAGCGGAGAATTAGTACCTCCTGCAAAACCAACTTGTCCACGTAAACGTATCTGCGTACTGGAGCCGGCACCGGCTGCCGGAGGTGTAATATTGAGCCCTGCCACCTTGCCTTCAAGTGATTCCATCATGTTGGTTGTCCTGTTCTTAACCAGTTCATCCGTATTGACAGATGTCGCGGAATAGCCTAATCTTTTTGATTGACGTTTAATACCTAATGCAGTAACCACCACCTCATCGAGGCTTTGTTGACCGGAACCGCTAATCATGTTCACTGTAATGTTGGATCTTCTGTTAACCGGTACCTCCAGGGTGGAGAAGCCCACAGAACTCAATACCAATACGTCTGTACCTTTGGCGCTAATAGAAAAATTCCCTTCATCACTGGTTAATGTGGAGCGACCGGCACCTTTTACGGTAACAGTTACGCCGCCCAGCGGTTTGTTTGAACCATCAGTTACCTTACCGGTTACTGTTTGGGCATACAAACTAACAGAAGCAAAAAAGGAAAATAACATAAGAAAACAGAATTGGAAACGTCCGGACGAAAATACCGGTTGTAGTTTTTTCTTCATAACAGCAAGTTGTTTGGTAAATAATAAAAGAGCCTGAAAGAGAGGCTTTACGAAAACAATATTCGCATTTGTAACTGAAAGAAACTTCCATTATAAAACGTTGGTGGATATTGCACAAAATCGTGTTACATTTCGCAGATATTTATGCCTTTAAATTACTTGTATAATTTATTGCTAATGATTGCTGATGTACCTATTTTACTGCGACAGGAGGATTCACCTGAATTACAATTTGTGCCAGTTAATGATTACAGGATTGCGTTTGGACAGGCAGATGCCGTGTAATACAATTGCAAGGTTGGTGGATAGAAGATGTGGTATTCGCTATTGACAAGCTAATCAGACTTTGCCCAAGAAATATAATAAAAACGCAGGCACTGCGTCATTAAATAAAAAGAGGCTATCCCAAATTTTTGAGATAGCCTCTTAAAAAATTATAAAAACAACTTTTCTCAGAACCGATAGATTCTAACTTCTTTTCAATCTATTTTTTCATAAACTTAAGGGAAGTCCATTTTTTTCCGTTGAAAACTTTTATCACATAAAAATCAGTGCTGAATGAGTTCACATTCAACCTTGCCTTTCTTGTATCGGCAGGGTAACTCTGTTGTAGAATAGTATTGCCGAACTTATCCGTAATGGTGATTTGCCGAATAGATTGCTCAGAAGATTTTTCAACCTTTTGTTTTTTTAATCCTTCCTCATCTATATAAATGGTAACATCAGAAGTAGCCGGATTAGGTGATACTCTATAATAATTTAAATATGGACAATTTATAGCTTGAAAATCATAATGAAGCGTTTCATTGCACCCGCCGGAAGTTACGTTTACTGCAAATGTTGCCCAACCTCCGGAATCCATGTGAAAGACCATATCCCAACCATCAAAATAAGGAGTACTGGAAAGATTTCCGGCAATGAAAGAATATTGAGATGCAGAAGTAGCCCCTCCTATGTGAAAATGTACATCGGTGTTCCCACATATATAATTGCGACCTTCTGCCCAGGATTGCAATATCAGGCTCTGATCTGCTGATGTCCAAACATCGCCGGCTGAAGGAACGCCGGCAGTGATATTGTTCTTAGATATTGTAAAAGGAGTTCCACAACCTGTAATAGTCGCCGTTAAATTAAATATTCCGGCATTACTCTTATTAGCCGTAACCTGCGAACCGCTTGCATTGACTAATAAAACTATTCCTCCAGGCGAAGCAGACCAGCTAACAGAAGTGCCCGCAGGTAAATTAGGAATAGAGTAAGTAGCACTAGTGCAAAATGTACTATTACCCGCAATGGATAATGCTGGAGCAGATGTACTAACGGTACTGGTATTTGTATTATAGTTATTTCCCCCGGCTGTTACTGTAGCGCTGACGTTGCTTAAAGTACCGGTGTTTGGTGTAAGTAAAATATTATTTGTTGCGCCGGTAGAAACAGTTTGCGGAGCAGGGTTGCCATTATACTTCCATCCATTGGGTGTAGCGCCAAGGTTCCAGGTGTAATTGGTAATTGGTAAATTAGAAGGGTTACTAGCAGTAGTGACTATAAAAGTTACAGGCGAACTGCATGGAACATTAGTTGTAGATGGTAAGGTAAAGGATGGAGGAGGCGGAGTCTCCACAATTTGAATTTTTCTTATATATACAGAGGCCAAATGCGTAGTAGTTGGCCAACGAAATGCTCCAACAAGTAAATAGTCGGCAGCCTGTGTTATAGTTACATCAAGTAAATTATTTGCCCACGCATAACCGCTTCCGGAAGCCCCCTGAATGAATAAATTTGCATTTGAAAGCAAATAAGAAAAAGGGCTTACACAACTCGATCCTGCATCGGTTCCTCCATTTGTTGTGGAAATTTTTAATCCTACAGAAGGAAAAAAACCATCTGCAGGATCTCTTACCCCCTTATAGTAGACAGAGATTTTATAACGATAGCCTACTTTAAAACTATATCCTATTGAATATATGGTTGACAGAACAGAAGTACTGTTATTTGCCTTACAATCTAACAAAATTGAATTATCGCTATATTTTGGCCTACTCAACGTAGTAAGATGATTATAATTATCTACAATAGCTGTGCTGGCAAATATGTTGCATGAAGTAGTGCTAAGTTGTTTATATGCATAATCAATGGTTTGCGATTTTGCAAAAAAAGTTGTCAATAAAAAAATTGCAACTAAGAACGGACTATTAATCTTTTTCATATTTTATAATTTTACTCTTTATCCAAATGTATTTGAAAGCCAATTTTAAATTGAAGGGCTTCACCCCTCGCATCCATTTTTAATACTTTACTATTGTTATAAGCAAGCATAAATTCAATACCTACTGAAGTATTAAGAAAAATTTCAGTTCCCGGCTTGCGCCTGCACCGGCAGCGGGAGGAGTAATATTCAGGCCCGCAACCCTGCCTTCAAGGCCTTCGCCTACATTGGTTGTCCTGTTTTTAACCAGTTCATCCGCATTGACAGATGTTGCGGAATAGCCTAATCTTTTTGATTGACGCTTAATACCTAATGCAGTAACTACAACCTCTTCAAGATTTTGCTGACCGGTAGTCATGTTTAGTGTAATGTTGGATCTCCTGTTAACCGGTACCTCAAGGGGTAGAAAGGCCCGCAGAACTCAACACTAATACGTCGGTACCTTTGGCGCCAATTGAAAAGTTCCCCTCATCAGTGGTTAATGTGGAGCGACTGGTACCTTTTACGGTAACAGTTACACCGGCCACAGGTTTGTTGGAGCCATCAGTTACCTTACCGGTTACTGTTTGGGATATAGCTGTTGTTGAAAAAAATAAAAAAAGGAAAAACAAAAAGAGCAGTCTGCTAACGGCTGGGTGGGTACCCGGCTTCAATTTTTCTTCATAATAGCAAGTTATTTTAATGATTAATTAAATGAACGTTCTTCACGAACATTATGAATTTGGTATAGCATGCAAAATATCCAAACCTCATAACATAAACTTCCAAGAACATACAGCGATGAATTTTGTACAAAATCCCAGTCAATTTTTTACATCTTTACTTCTCAATTATCACAAATACTTTGCTTCACGGCTTTGGATAAAATTGTACACCTGTAATATATTTTGGCGATCTCATTTTTTTAATTTCAGCTTCACGTTTTTAGAACTTGAGTCTAATGCCTCTTTTTATCAACCTTTACCTAAATAAAGACATTTTTTTATTTCATGACATGGCCATAAAAATGAAACTACATTCCTTGTTCTTCCTTGCTTTTATAGCGGCGTCATTTAAAGCACCTGCCCAAAAGCTTGCAGATCCAATTCTTTTATGGCCAAACGGCGCACCAGGCGCTACCGGCGTAAGCGATGAAGATAAACCCGCAGTTACGCCTTTTATTCCCGAGGCATCAAACCATAATGGTGCTGCCGTGTTGGTTGTTCCGGGTGGCGGGTTTACTATCCGGGCAACGGACCATGAAGGCGTGTTGGTTGCACAATGGTTCAAAGAACATGGTATTACTGCCTTTCTTCTCCGATACAGGTTACGGCCTCTGTACAACCGCAATGATTGGGTAAATGATGGTCTGCGTGCTATGCAATACATACGGGGTCATGCTGCTGAATATAATATTTCTACAAGTCGTATTGGTGCTGTAGGTTTTTCCGCGGGCGCTAACCTTATTTCGGATATAGCGATGAATGGTGCAACTGTGCAGATAACTAAAACTGATTCATTGGATGCCATTTCATCAAAGCCTGATTTTATTATTTTGGCATACGGTGCCATGCATATTGCAGCTACAGCGGATTCGATAGTAAAGAAAAATTTTCCGCCGGTATTTATGTATGGCACGGTAGAAGACAAAAGCAGCCAGGGAGGTATGATGGATATGTACGCCCGTTTGTATCGGGCCAATGTTGCAATTGAAGGGCATTTTTTTCAAAACGGAATACATGGAACCGGCTTTGCATTGGGCGATCCTGTATTGGGACAGTGGACAACCCTTTTACACAACTGGTTAACCATTGGTGGCTTCCTAACCAATAAACCACAGATTGCCTTATCGGGAGTGGTGAAATTAGATGGTTCGCCTTTGGTAAAGGGGATGATAATTCTAAAGCCGGTGGCTGATAAAAATGCTCCCCCTGTAATTGTATATATCAATAATACCGGAACAGGTGAGCTCGGAAGATTTTTCGTACCCAAAAATCAGGGACCTATTGAAGGCAGGTATAAAGTAGAAGTGAGACAGGATGCGACACGGTGGACAAGTAATTCCCGCGACCCTTTTATGATCCGTATGATGGACAAACAAAGTAAGGGCACCATTATCGCGGCTGACATGAAGGAATGGGAAGCTTACCTTCGCAAACGGGATCTTTCACCAAGTATTTACAATCAACGCATCTATAACCGTCAACATCCAAAGGATGCAAAGGATTATATCATTGACATTAAGGATAGCAAAGAAGTTTTGATCGAAGTATTTAATAACTGAAGATAATTTGAGTCTTGGTTCAAAGCTGTTATAAACAACAGTTGGTTATGGTTAAATAAAATCGTGATAGTAGCAACCTACTTATTTTGCAACCGTTGCGAAATAACTTCATTCAGGATACCGGATCATGTGCCTCCGGATTTCGTGAAAGATTTGCTGTGCCGATAAAAAATTTCATAACCCGGTTATCGCCGGGGCGCCTGCACAACCATTTTATCTTAGCTTTTTCAACTGTATATTTTTAAAATCAATAGGATGTCCCTCGCTTTGTAAAGCTATAAAACCCGAGTTAAGAGGTGTGCCTGTTTTAAAAATAGTTTTATCATAGCCCTTTATAAAACCGCCTCCCATGGTAGGTTTACTGTATTGCAAAACGGTATCGCCATTAATGATATGAGTGATCAGGGAATCTCCTAAAACAATCAATTCCGCGTGCACCCATTCATCCTTTTCATAAGTTTTGGAAGTTGAATTAAGGCAATGTCCATCGTATTGCTTTCCCTGGTACACAATATCCGTTCCTGGTGAGCACATATTGCCTGTAGGCCGGGGTTTGCCATCTCCGAGGCCGGAAAGAAGCTGCATTTCTACGGATATAGGCCAATCCTGTTCTTTCAAAATTGTACGAGGATCTTGTGAATGAAACATTATACCGCTATTCAATAGCGTGTATGAAGGCGCTCCCTTTTGTTGTTCCCCGGTAAAACGATAATCCAGTTTCAGGTGGTAATGCGATAATGGTTCTTTATAATAAAGATGTGCAAACTGGTCGTTAAAATCACCATATTGATCATAACGCACTTTGATCATTCCATCTTCAACACGGAAAGTATTTCCGAAATTTACACCTGCATCATGATGATGAATTTTTACAGTCCAGCCGGTCAGGTCTTTTCCATTAAAAAGCTGTATCCATTCGTTGTCAGTAGTCGCTTTATGAGAACCCGTACAAGCAATAAATAAAAGCACGATAAAAATTGAATATTTCGTCATGAGGAAGAGTTGAAGTTTTGTTATAGTGAATTGAAAAAAAATAAACATCTCAGCCTACAGCACAAAGCAGGGCCTATGCAAAAGTCTTCTAATTTAATGGTAACAGGTAGATTAATAATTACACGAATTAAATGCATGAATTACACGAATTAAGAAAAAGCACTGTATTTAATTCGTGTAATCCGCTTTTATAATTCGTGTAATAAAATCGTGCGTCCAAGCTAAGCCTTTTATTTGTGATGTTTCTACACCTAAAAGTAAAAAGTCGGGTTTATATAAAACAAAGTCTTTTTAATGCAATAAAATAGCATCGATAGAAAATATATTTGTGCGTAACGGTTTGCTTTTTCATCCTTACAAACGTTGGTTAATAAGGTGATGGCAAAGAAGAAAAGGGACATTTTTTTTGGAGGAAATGCCATTAAATTTTATAATTATAACGAAGAAAAGTTGATGAAAACATTAGTGTGTACAGAACCCGGAAAGTTTCAATATTCAACAGCCAATAAACCTGAATTAAAGAAAGGGCAGGCTATTATCAAAATCAAACGCATTGGTATTTGCGGAACCGATCTTCATGCTTTCGAAGGAACTCAGCCTTATTTCAATTATCCACGCATTCTGGGTCATGAACTGGCAGGGGAACTGGTAGAGTTTGATGATGCACCTGGTTTTAAAACAGGGGATGCCGTTACGTTTATTCCTTATTTTAATTGTGGTGAATGCATAGCATGCCGGAAAGGAAAAACGAATTGTTGCACAAAAATGCAGGTGTGCGGCGTGCATGTTGACGGTGGCATGGTAGAATATTTATCTGTTCCTGCTTCTTCACTATTGCATGGTGCAGGATTAAGTTTTGATGAACTGGCATTGGTAGAACCATTGGCTATTGGTGCACATGGTGTGCGCAGGGCCGCTGTTGAACCAGGTGAATTCGTACTGATAATTGGTGCTGGTCCAATTGGCCTGGGAGCAATGGAGTTTGCAAGAATTGCGGGAGCCAGGGTAATTGCTTTAGACATTAATGAGACACGTCTCCAGTTTTGCAAAGACAAGTTGAAGGTTGCCTATGTTATTAAAGGTATAACTTCGGAAGTCGTATACCAGTTAAAAGCAATAACCAACGGCGATATGCCCACTGTGGTAATTGATGCAACAGGAAACCTAAATTCAATCAACAACGCTTTTCAATACATGGCACATGGCGCCCGATATGTATTGATCGGGCTTCAAAAAGGTGATATCTCTTTTAGCCATCCCGAGTTTCACAAAAGAGAAGGCACATTGATGAGCAGCCGTAATGCAACCCGCCAGGATTTTGAACATGTTATCGCTAATATGAAGAACGGAGAGGTAAAGCCTGCAACTTATATTACTCATCGTGTATTATTTGACCAGGTTAAAGACGAGTTTGAAAGTTGGCTGAACCCTGCCAATGGTGTGATTAAGGCAATGGTTGAAATGGATTAATAAATGACCATTCAAAATCTCAATTTGACATAAAGATTTGAAAAAACAGTTTGTCTTTATAACAAGTGATCATTTATACTTCTCAAGGGATAAATTTGTGACTTTATAATTCGCTCAATAAAGATAAAAGGTACAAGAGTGCGACGCCACTGAAGCTTAATAGTAGTACTTCTGCCTGGCTCATAAAAAAAATTAACTCACGATTTTGCCCCTTGTGCTTTATAACGGTACGACAATAAAAATATGAATAAAACAATCTGGATCATTCTCGGCTTTTTTCTTGCGCTCAGTATTAATACCAAAGCGCAGTCTTATAAGCCTGTTGATAACGGAATAAAGACAACCATTGATTCCGTTGATATTGAAATCGTTTTTTACAGTCCTTCTATAGCGAGGATTGTAAAATCGCCTTCGGGCCGCAGCTTTGCTAAAGAAAGCCTTACCGTTAGTAAGCAGCCGCAAAAAACTGTATTCAATAAAAAGCAGCAAGGTGATGTACTGAACCTGAAAACCGGTAAACTAACCGTTAGTCTTAACCTAAAGTCAGGAGTCATCTCCTATTCTGCAACCGGGGGACAAACTCTTTTAAAAGAAAAGCAGGATGCCGTAAATTTTACGCCGTTTAACGACGCCGGTAATAGTACATACACTGTTTTTCAAAGCTATGCTTTAGATAAAGAGGAAGCTATTTACGGATTGGGCCAACAGCAGGAAGGCAAAATGATACAGCGCAACCTGAAGCTGAACATGGTTCAGAACAATACCAGCGATTACATTACCTTCTTTCAGTCTGTAAAAGGCTATGGAGTTTTTTGGGATAATTATTCGCCCACCGTTTTTGCTGATAATTCAGAAAGTACTTCTTTTAAATCCGATGTTGGCGATTGCATCGATTATTATTTTATGTATGGCGGTAATGCCGACGGCGTAATTGCAAACATGCGTGACCTCACCGGGCAGGCTCCTATGTTCCCTTTGTGGACCTATGGTTTCTTTCAAAGCAAAGAACGTTATAAAAGCCAGGACGAGTTGCTGGATGTGGTTAAAAAATACCGTGAGCTGCATGTGCCGCTCGATGGTATTATACAGGACTGGCAATACTGGGGCAACAATTATCTTTGGAACTCGATGGAGTTTTTAAATGTAGATTTTCCCAATCCGAAAAAATGGCTGAACGATATACACAATCTGAAAGCACACCTCACTATTTCTATTTGGAATTCTTTTGGTCCTCAAACAAAACAATACCGTGAATTGGATAAGATAAATGCCCTTATGAATTTTAGCACCTGGCCACAATCGGGTTCGGAAAAATGGCCGCCCCTCCGTGATTATCCTTCCGGTGTAAAGGTGTACGATCCCTATAATCCTGAAGCCCGTGACATTTATTGGAAATATCTGAAAGGCCTTTTATCTTATGGTATAGATGGCTGGTGGATGGATTCATCAGAACCTGACCATCTTGATTTCAAGCCTTCTGATTTAGATAATAAAACTTACCTGGGTTCTTTCCGTAAAGTGCGGAATGCTTTTCCATTAATGACAGTTGGCGGTGTATTTACACATCAACGTGCTGTTGATTCCAGTAAAAGGATATTTATTCTTACCCGTTCCGCATTTGCAGGTCAGCAGCGCTATGGGGCCAATACCTGGTCGGGTGATATTACCTCGTCATGGAGTGTATTACGCAATCAGATTTCTGCCGGACTGAATTTTTCACTTTGCGCAATCCCTTACTGGAATGCGGATATCGGGGGATTTTTTCTTACAAGGTTTCACAGAAAGTTAGAAGACCCGGAGTATCGTGAATTATATGCACGCTGGCTGGAGTTTGGTACGTTCACTCCAATGATGCGTTCACATGGCGCCGATGCTCCCCGTGAAATTTATCAATTCGGTAAAAAAGGAGATAAAGTGTATGACGCAATTGAAAAATACATCAACATCCGTTATCGCTTTTTGCCTTATATCTATTCTACTTCGTGGGATGTAACCGCCAATCAATCGAGCATGATGCGTGCCTTAATGATGGACTTTCCAAAAGATAAAAATGCATTGGATATTAATGACCAGTATATGTTTGGTAAATCGCTTTTGGTAAGCCCGGTTACAAATGCTATGTACGTTAAACCGGGAGTTAGCGGAAAAGATACAATACAAGTTGAAGACTTTAGCACTATAAAATCAAAAGAAACCTACCTGCCTGCCGGTACTGACTGGTATGATTTCTGGACCGGCGAAAAATTAGCAGGAGGAAACAAAGCAAATAAAGAAACTCCGATTGATATCATTCCTCTTTATGTAAAAGCAGGTTCCATTATTCCGATTGGCCCCGATGTTCAATATGCAGAAGAAAAAAAATGGGACAATCTTGAAATACGAATTTATCCGGGCGCTAATGGAAAATTTGTATTGTACGAAGATGAGAATGACAATTACAATTATGAGAAAGGAGTTTATGCTACTATAACGTTCACTTGGGACGATGCAAAAAAGACATTAAACATTGGCGATAGAAATGGTTCTTTCCCTGGAATGCTTAATAGCAGAAAATTCAATATTGTAATAGTTGATAATGGTAAAGGAGGGGGCGAAAATTTAGTTAGTCAACCTGACAAAGTGATAACCTATGAAGGGAAAAAACTATCAGTTAAATTTTAAAAGGAGGCAACATTAAATATTGCGGGCATAAAGGCGGTACTCCAATATTTTTAAAACCAAGTTAGGAAAATAAAACTTCTGTTATTTCCGACGAAAGACTCTCCTACAGCTTTCTGAAGTTGTGCGAACATTCCCTTTGGATTCTTATTGTTTTGAAATATTTTACCATGAAAAATGAAAATAAAAAAACCATACACAAAAAGGATCGCAGCCAGTGTTGTCATTAGCTTATTTTTTGTTTGGGCGCTTGCAGATAATGTTGACGCTCCTTTAACGGGTAATCCTAAAAAGTCTTTTGCTCTTACTACACAAAAGACAATCCCTGTATTAATTGTTGACGGCTTTAGCAACCACGATTGGAAACAGACCACAGCCGTAATTAAATGGATACTTGAAAAAAGCGGGCGCTTTAATATAGATGTTTCTACCGTTCCCACAGACAGTATTCAGCTTGTAAACTGGAAGCCTGATTTTAGCAGGTATGCAGTAGTCATTCAAAACACCAATAACATAAACACTCCCCGTTTGAAATGGTCTCCATGGGCGGAGAAGGCACTTGAAAAATATGTAAAAGAAGGTGGAGGCTTATATATTCTTCATTCGGCCAATAACGCTTTTCCGCACTGGAAAGAATATGATAAAATGATAGGGTTGGGTTGGCGGGCTGACAGCGTAGGATATGCTTTGGAAATTGATTCAAATAAAAAAGTCATTCGCATTCCCCCAGGCGAAGGTAAAGGTACTGGCCATGGTGATAGATTCAATGCAGTTATTAATATCCTTAACCGGCATCCGATAAACAAAGATTATCCTGATGCATGGAAGACTGCCTATACAGAGGTTTATCATTTTCCCAGGGGACCTGCCGAAAATCTGACCGTATTGTCTTATGCTTATGATAGCAGCGCTACCCATAAGTGGTGGCCAGTAGAATGGGTTGTGAAGTATGGTAAAGGACGCGTCTATAATTCAAGCATGGGACATCTCTGGCGGGGAGAAATTTATCCGCCTGCCTATCGTTGCATAGGTTTTCAAACTACTGTAATAAGGGCGACGGAGTGGTTGGCAACAGGAAAAGTTACCTATCCGGTACCCAAAAATTTTCCAACAAAAGATTCAGTAAGCCTTACAAAAGCAGATGATTTTTTAAGCGCTGAGAATTAGAAATATGTTTATCTGGCCAATGCCGTTAAGTTAACCTACAAAGCTGCTCGTGATTTTTTATCATACGTCCCAGGAATCTTAAATTAAAAAATGGAGATCAATCGAATTTGCAGGAAAGGTCGGATTTATATAAAGAAAAGTCTTTTTTGACCTAACATTAATTGCAAGTAGTGAAGTTAATTTTGTTTCAACTGATTCGCCTGGCTATATGTGCTGCAATGTTTTGTCTTCCCGGGAAAAACCAGGTTTATACAAGTCAGCCAAATATAAACGATTGTACATTTCACCACTCTTCAGGCTTTATCTTTCGAAGGGAAATCTATAACAATTCGGCCAGGTAAGTTATTAGTAAGCTCAACCCCAAGCGATGCAATTACCAATAACTATCTATATTATAATAAACAATTCTTTCACATCCACTTAACTTTCACTATATCTTACACACAGTACATTTCGGACCATAATCATGATCCATCAGCTACGGACTTTGATTTTTGCAAACCGTGAACATCTAATAACGAAATAAATTAATTATAAAGATTGAAACAAAATATGCTTGACCATCATGCCTTCCATTTCCATTTACCACAGTTACTTTTGAAACGGGTGAAGGAGAAAGACCTGGTGTCGATTGTTTAATCGGCATGTGTAAAAAAAGTAGCGCCAATATTTTATGGGTATAGGTGTGTAGCAAGATAATTTCGATCTGCGAAAAACCGAAAAGCAACTAACAAACAACAATGAAAACAATTACTTTTATTTTTGCATTTGCATACATAACCGCGGATGCCCAGCATTCAATGACACCATTATTTAATGGAAAAGATTTGAATGGTTGGTACAGCTTTCTCCAAACAAAAGGGAAAAACAATGATCCCGAAAAAGTGTTTTCTATAGAAGATGGTCAACTGCATATATCTGGTAAAGAGTTTGGCTACATCTGTACTGAAAAAGTTTACAAAAACTTTCATCTTATAGCGGAGTTTAAGTGGGGTACTAAAAAATATCCGCCACGAGATGCTGACACAACAAAACGGGATAATGGAATATGTTATTATATCCCTTTAGATGAAAAAGATTTTGTTTGGCCAAAGTCCATTGAATGCCAAATACAGGAAGGAGATGTTGGAGATTTTTGGTTGATTGATAGTACCACTATACAAGTAGATGGTGTAAGATCAAAGCCTGCTTCTTTTATGAGGATTAAAAAAAAGGCAGATGCAGAAATGCCAACGGGTCAATGGAACAAAGTGGAGATCATTGCGAATAAGGGTAAAATAACTTACATCGTTAATGGTAAAGTTGTAAATGAAGGTGAAGCGCCCAGTGTATCAGAAGGCAAAATATTAGTGCAATCTGAAGGCGCCGAAATTTATTATAGAAAGATAGAAATAGCCAGGCTGTAATCGATTGACTTAAGCGAGTGGCCAAGAGATGTGATTTGCCACATTTACCAGGCAATCATTTTCCCCCACATAACTTTCATTTATGGACTACGAAAACCAAATGGTAACAAGGAAACCTTAGTCGAATCTAATTGTATGAATTAAAATGAAAAAGGTATTAGTATTTATTTTGCTGCTTGCAACAACAAATAGTTTTTCGCAAAACAAAAATGGTTTAAAACTTTGGTACAACAAACCATCCGGTAACACATGGGAGAATGCATTACCAATCGGAAACGGAAGATTAGGCGCAATGGTATATGGAAATGCAGATACGGAAAAAGTTCAACTGAATGAACATACTTTATGGAGTGGCAGTCCCAATCGTAATGATAATCCTTTGGCGTTAGACTCTTTGTCCTTTCTACGAAAATTGATTTTTGATGGTAAGCAAAAAGAGGCCGAACAGATGGCCAACCGGGTAATTATTAGTAAGAAGTCTCATGGGCAAATGTTTGAACCCGCCGGGGAGCTTCGTCTCGTTTTCAAAGGGCATGAAAACTATTCCAATTATTATCGTGAACTTGATATTGAAAGGGCCGTAACAAAAACTTCCTATAAAGTTGGTGACGTCACTTATACAAGGGAAGCGCTGGCTTCTTTTCCTGACCGTGTTATTGTAATGCACTTAACTGCAAGCAAGCCACATAGTATTTCTTTCACTGCACTTTATTCAACGCCGCAACCGAAAGTTGACATTAAAACAACCGCTGCAAAACAACTAACTTTTTCAGGAACAACCATCGATCACGAAAGTGTAAAAGGCATGGTTAAATATAAAGGCATCATTCAATTTAATACAAAAGGCGGTACTTATTCTTCAACAGACACTTCTATTTCTGTGGACGACGCCGATGCCGTCACCATCTATATTTCCATCGCCACCAATTTTAATAATTACAAAGACATCACCGGAAATGAAAATGAGAGAGCAACCACTTATTTGAATAAAGCAATTACAAAACCGTTTGCAAATATTTTAAAAGCACATGTTGCCGCCTATCAAAAATACTTCAACAGGGTAAAGCTTGATCTTGGTACCACTGATGCTGCCAGCCTTCCAACAGATGAGCGATTGAAAAATTTCAGTTCTGCTAATGACCCTCAATTTGCAAATATTTATTTTCAATTTGGTCGTTATTTATTGATCTCTTCTTCCCAACCAGGCGGTCAACCGGCTAACCTGCAAGGAATCTGGAATAACAAATTGCGGCCACCATGGGACAGCAAATACACCATCAATATTAATGCTGAAATGAATTATTGGCCGGCAGAGAAAACCAATTTATCTGAATTACACGAACCATTTTTGCAGATGGTAAAAGATGTGGCTGTTACCGGACAACAAACAGCAAAAGATATGTATGGCGCCAGGGGTTGGATGGCCCACCACAATACCGATATCTGGCGTGCGACCGGTGCGGTCGATGGCGCTTTTTGGGGTGCATGGATCAATGGCGGCGGCTGGCCCATTCAGCATTTATGGGAACATTACCTCTACACCGGCGACAAAAATTTTTTGAAAGATATTTATCCGGTAATGAAGGGTGCAGCATTATTTTATGCTGACTTTTTAATAGAGCATCCTAAATACCACTGGCTGGTGATCTGCCCGGATATGTCTCCCGAGAATGCGCCAAAAGCACACCAGGGGTCCTCGCTGGATGCCGGTGTAACCATGACCAATCAAATTGTATTTGATGTTTTCAGTAATACAATAAGGGCCGCATCAATACTCCACGAAGACAAGGTTTTTTCAGACAGCCTGGTACAGTTGCGCAGCCGCCTGGCGCCAATGCACATCGGCCAATATGGTCAATTACAGGAATGGTTAGACGATATTGATGATCCAACCGATCACCACCGGCATATCTCTCACCTATATGGTTTATTTCCTTCCAACCAAATTTCCGCCTACCGTACACCACAATTGTACAGCGCAGCAAGAAATACTTTGCTTCAGCGAGGCGATGTTTCAACAGGCTGGAGCATGGGATGGAAAGTGAACTGGTGGGCCAAAATGCAGGATGGTAACCACGCTTACAAACTGATACAAAATCAACTTACCCCGGTTGGTACCAATGAAGGAGGTGGTGGCACCTACAACAATCTTTTTGATGCGCATGCCCCTTTTCAGATCGATGGCAACTTTGGATGTACTTCAGGAATTGCGGAAATGTTGATGCAAAGTGACGACGGCATGGTAAACCTGTTACCGGCATTGCCCGATGTGTGGAAGGCCGAAGGAAGTGTGGAGGGCCTGAAAGCAAGAGGTGGTTTTGAAATGATGAATATGCAATGGAAAGATGGTAAACTGGTAACAGTTATCGTTAAATCTTTATTGGGAGGTAATCTCCGGTTACGGGTTCCCAATCAATTAAAATTCAACAGCGGCAAAGAACTTATAAAAGCTGTTGGAGAAAACAAAAATTCCTTTTTCCAGGTGGAGAAAACTCCGGAGCCGGTAATTGCCGGCGAAGCTGTTGTTACGCCACCATTGCTTAGTGAAACTTTTGTGTATGACTTAGCTACACAACCCGGACAAACCTTTACTTTGATTGCTAAATAAATATGAATAAACATTTAAAATTTTAAAAATGAAAATTAAATTACTAACGATTGCCTTAGCCCTTTTAACCATAAGCGGTAACAGCGAAGCACAAACCCAAACCGCTATAACAGAGGACTTCAAACCGTCAACTTGTAATCAGCCCGGACAGGAATACCCACAGGTAAATTCGCAGGGCTATGCCAGGTTTAAAATTATTGCTCCTTCAGCCGATAGTGTAAGGGTAAGTCTTGGTTTGGGTGGAAGAGGTGGAACTAAACTTCAAAGAGCTGCGGATAGTTCCTGGATGGGTACCACTGAAGGACCAATGGATGAAGGCTTTCATTATTATAATGTAAGAATTGACGGTGGTAAATTCAATGACCCCGGAGCAAAAAATTATTATGGTTCTACCCGTTGGGAAAGTGGCATTGAAATACCTGCACACGACCAGGATTTTTATGCATTAAAAAATGTACCTCATGGAAATGTGCAGCAAGTACTTTTTCCATCTCCAAGTACCAATACTTCCCGCCGTGCTTTTGTGTACACACCAGCAGGTTATAATAAAGACAGCAAAACAAAATATCCGGTACTTTATCTACAGCATGGCTGGGGCGAAGATGAAACCGCATGGAGCAACCAGGGTCACGCCAATCTTATAATGGACAACATGATTGCAGAAGGAAAAATAAAACCTTTCATCATTGTGATGACTTATGGAATGACGAATGATGTAAAGCCCGGTGGCATCAGAGATTTCAAAATAGAGACCTTTCAAACTGTATTGGTGGACGAACTGATTCCCTATGTGGATGCCAACTTCCGCACGATTGCAAAACCGTCGCACCGTGCCATGGCAGGACTTTCAATGGGTGGCATGGAAACACATACAATCACGCTTGCAAAGCCTGATGTCTTTGCTTACTACGGTCTTCTCAGCGGTGGCTTATATGCACCTGCCGAAATCAAGGACAAGTCGAAAGTGAAACTTATCTTCATGAGCTATGGCAGTAAAGAAAAAAATAGGGCGGGGGAAAATTCTGGAGCCACGGCTCTTGCGGCAGCCGCGGCTCTAAAGGATGCAGGCATTAATAGTGTTGCCTATGTGTCTGAAGGTACTGCTCACGAGTTTCTGAGCTGGCGCCGTAGTTTACATGAGTTAGCGCCACTGCTGTTCAAAGATTAATTTAAAAAGCAAAAGCAATTAATCTCATTAAAACAATGAGTCATCGACAAAACTAATAGAAGGGAAATATACCGTAAAGATGTTTTGGATATCAAAGCGATTGTTAGAAGTGTGTAGAAGCTAAAGCCTTTGACTAAAGTCCATAGCTGAATTAACGTGTTGTGACCAGTCAATCTAAAATATTTTACAAAAACTAAACATCAAATTATTATGAAAAGAAAAATTACTACTACCATAGTGCTGGTTTTCAGCTTTATGGTTTGCCTTGCCGTAGCCTTTGGTGATTTGAACGGTAAATGGTCAGGTTTGTTAACCACACCTGATGGCAATGAAATTCCGCTATCATTCACTTTTAAAGTTGATGGCGATAAACTTGGCGGCACGGCAACAGGGCCAAATGGCGAGATACCTATAGCCGATGGCAAGGTTAACGGTTCCGATTTTACTTTTAATTTGGACATTAACGGATCGAATATTCCTCATACCTGTAAATACTATAGTGAGGGGGACTCGGTATCAGTTAATATCGATTTCAACGGCGCTAAAATGCATACCCAGTTAAAACGTGACACCAGGTAATACAATCTTCCATTTAATTTTTTAAGACCTTTCCGTTTGAGAGGTTTTTTATATAAAATTTCGGACATATTTTTTAGGATAAATTATGCCGGTAGTTTTAAGATGAAAGCCAGCAAATGATAGTGATTATTTAGTTATAAAAATCAAAGACCGTTTAACGAAAAGAATTGCGAAAAATATGAAAGGAATTTTTCAAATAAATTTAAAGCATATAACTATACTGATAGCCGCTGTAATTATTAGTGGTTACGGTTTCGCACAATCGAATCAGGCTTCGGCTGTTGAGGATTTTAAACCATCATCAACCAATCAGCCCGGCAAACAATTTCCCCAGGTAAATTCAGAACGCAGGGTTCGTGCAAGCATTGCTGCTCCACAGGCAAATAAAGTGCAGCTTGATATTGGCGGAAAAAAATATGATTTAGTAAAGGATGATAAAGGCGTTTGGACAGGCGAATCATTACCCCAGGATGAGGGCTTTCATTATTATCAATTAAATATTGATGGTGCTTCGGTACCAGATCCCGGCAGTCAAACCTTTTATGGCGCCGGTCGTACAGGAAGTGGTATAGAGGTTCCCGCTTACGATCGTGAATTTTACGAACTCAAAAATGTATCCCACGGTTTAGTAAGTGAAAATATTTATTTCTCAAAACTTACTAATGCCTGGAGGCGTTGCTACGTTTATACGCCACCCGATTATTTGAAAGATTCTAAAACACGTTATCCCGTGCTTTATCTACAGCATGGAAGTTTTGAAGATGAAACAGGATGGGCTGTTCAGGGAAAAGCAAATCTTATTCTTGATAATCTCATTGCTGCAAAAAAATCCGTTCCTATGATTATTGTAATTGACAATGGTTATGCTTACAAGCCCCAGGAAAATGCAGCTCCGGATAACAAGTCCCGCCCGGTATCCATTTTTGAAGAAGTGATGATCAATGAAATCATTCCTATGATTGATGGAAAGTTTAGAACCATCGCCAACCGTGAGCATAGGGCCATCGCCGGTTTATCAATGGGCGCCAATCAAAC
>JBDSAP010000135.1:0-15207 GCA_039922055.1 Ferruginibacter sp. | reverse complement strand
TTTAGTAACTATTCAGTCTATAAAAAAAGCCAAATTTGCATTACTATTTTTGAATTCTGAAAGTTATGCACATTGCTTTTATGTTAGCTAACAATTCATCGCTTTTTGGCACCGATTACACCCTTCTATACGCTGGTATTTCAATCCGGTAATTTTATTTTTTTGAATATCCTGTTCTGCCGGCCTGTTTTTATAAAATCGTCTTTTTGGGTGCTTTTTTTGTGAATAACATTTCGTCTTTGTGGATTATAATAGCCTTCAGCATTGTGTTGTAGCATATTGTTAGCTCAACTTTGCAGTTCAATATTTAACATTGGATATTCAGGTACTCATACAAACATTACTGCAAAAAATAGAGCAATTAGAAGCAAGGGTAAAAATCCTTGAAGCTGAAAATACCCTTTTAAAAAACAAGAAGAACAGCAACAATAGCCACATACCCCCATCTCAGGATCAAAACCGTCCCAGAAAAAATCAAAGTTTACGAGCGCCTACAGAAAGAAAAGCTGGTGGTCAGCCCGGGCATGAAGGTTCCACCCTGGAGTGCCGTATCAAGGTAGATGAAACCATAAAACACAGTCCGGTTGAATGCAGTATTTGTGGTAGTAACCTTAGTGAGCATTCTGAACAATTAGTAAGCACCAGGCAATTGCTGGATATACCCATTATTGCTTTAAAATGTATAGAACATCAGGTGTATAAAAAGCAATGCAATTGCGGGCATACAACCATTAGTGATTTTCCAAAGTATGTAGCAAACCCTGTACAGTATGGGCCAAATGTAGAATCGCTGGTAGCGTATCTGCACGCAAGACAATACTTGCCTTATGGCAGGGCCAAAGAATTTTTAAACGATGTAATGGGGTTACCCATAAGTACAGGCGGCATTAATAATATACTGCAACGAATAGCTCAGAAAGCATTGCCCATGTACAAAGCAATAAAAGAAAAAATAACACACGCCACTTGCATAGGCACAGACGAAACAGGGGTAAATATCAACGGCAAAAACCATTGGGCATGGACATGGCAAAACGATCGCCTTACCTATATTGTATGTGCCGCAAGCAGGGGGTTTAAAACAATTGCAGCAACTTTTGAAAATGGATTACCAAATGCGGCATTAGTACATGACAGATGGCCTTGTCATTTTCAAATGGATGCAAAAGCACATCAGATATGCACCGCACATTTATTAAGAGAACTTAATTACATCGATGAACTTTATAAAAATAAATGTAACTGGGCAACAG
The DNA here is from genome assembly GCA_039922055.1 of Ferruginibacter sp. GTDB lineage: Bacteria > Bacteroidota > Bacteroidia > Chitinophagales > Chitinophagaceae > Ferruginibacter. The sequence continues at coordinate 13,954 of JBDSAP010000135.1, read as the reverse complement.
CATTTAGATCACTATTGCAAGATGCCATCCAGCTAAAAAAAGAACTGACCACCGCAGATTATTACTATCCAAATATAAAACGGGATGCACTTTTTGAAAAGCTAAACCAATGGCTGCTGTACCCGATAGATGAATGCTATAAAAAATCGAAAAAACTACAGAAAAAACTGTTGGCAAAACGGGAGTGTATCCTTTATTTTTTACTGCAATCCGATGTGTCACCGGATAACAATGGCTCAGAAAGAGCTATCAGAAATATTAAGGTAAAGCAAAAAATATCAGGTCAGTTTAAGACACTCGAAACTGCTAATCTGTTCGCCATCCTTAGATCTGTTATTGATACCGCTATCAAAAATGGTAATAACGTTCTCAACGCTTTGCATCTAATCGCTACTTTTGGAACTGAATAGTTACAGTTTTTTTAATTTTTATGCCGGGTTTACAGTTAGCACTGGTGGCGACGAATATTTCTGAATTATATTACCCAGCAACGAAGCCAGTACACCAGGCATTTTTGTTTGTGTGCCGGGATTTACTATTACCAGGTCTGCTGCTTTATCCTGGGCGTACCTATTCACCGCATCTGCTACATTTGTGGCTTGAGTTTTTTCGAACTCTACTTTCAAACTACAGTTCTCGCTAATCAGCTTGTATGCCTTCATCATGTAATACATTACTTTTTGTTTTGTGCCTGCATTTTCAACCCCCAATAACTTTATTGTAGCATTATAGTTAGATGCCATGTAAACACCATACATTAATTTCCTTACGGGTAAAAAATCGGTTATGGGGATGATGACGGAATAGAGCCTTGTAACTCTTCTGTTAGCAGGAACAGTAATAACCGGCGCATTCGTTTTAGCAGCAATTCTATCCGGGTTCAGTATCATTTTTCTTTTACCCATTATTGTTTCTTTTTGACCTATCAGGATGAGATCAAACTGGTTTTTATTTGCGAACTCAATGATACTCTCGTCCCAGGTTCCGCTTATTATGCTGTACTGTACGTTGACGGAATCTTTACTTTTTGAACTTATGGCTGCACATAGTTTTTCGAGCTTAAATTCAAGCTCCGACTTATTATCCAGCAGTTGCGGCATGGCCAAAGTATTTTCAGCGAATGCCATCGCTTCAAGCGGTGATATTACTATTACGTGCAAAAGGTGAATACTACAGTTATATTCAATTGCAAGTTCACCTGCATTCTCAATTGCTTTTTTTGAACGGCTGGTAAAATCAACTGGTACTAATATTTTATTGAATAGCTTTTGCATTAGTTAAATATTATTGTACAATATTATCACGCCGCACTGAAAATCAGATTAACGCCTTATTAAAATCACATTAAAATTAATAAGGTCATGAAAAAAGGGTTTCTCTCCTCTACTTATTTTAATTTCCTTTTAATAAAGTTTTAATAGCTGAAACACAATTTTGCAATTTGTTGCAATTAAAAACCAGCTTAATGAATCAGATACTGCACTTTGTTTTATGGGGTAATACAATACTTCAATATGCCATCGCCATAGCATGCGTATTAGTAGCGTGGATCGTATTGAAATTGATAAAGGGAAAACTCCTGGGCCTCGTAAAGAAGCTTGCATCCAGGAGCCGCACCAACCTGGACGACTTACTTGTTGATATTACCGAACGCTTTGTATTGCCCTATGTTTACCTGCTCATCAATTCCTCCATTATTAAAGCATTGACGCTTTCACCGGTTGTCGCAAGAGTTGTGACGGCTGCTTTTTTGGTTGTAACTACCTATTATGCTGTGAGGTTGATCAACTTCTTTATACAGCATTCGGTTGTTGGTTTTATGAAGCGAAAGAATGAACCACCCGAGAGAATCAAGCAGGTAAGCAGTATGCTGTTATTAGTGAAAGTATTAACATGGGGAATGGGTTTAATTATGTTGGCCGATAACCTGGGTTATAATGTTACTACCATCATTGCCGGCCTGGGCGTTGGCGGAATTGCCATTGCGCTGGCTGCGCAAAATATACTAGGCGACCTTTTTAGTTATTTCGTAATATTCTTCGATAAGCCCTTTGAGATTGGCGACTTTATAATCGTTGATAGCAACAGCGGCGTAGTGGAAAAAATAGGGATAAAAACATCTCATGTCAGAAGCCTCGACGGGCAGCAATTGGTGATGCCTAACGCGGAAATGGTGAAGTCGGTAATTCAAAATTATAAACGCCTTGAACGAAGGAGGGTTGTATTTAGCATTGGGGTGGTTTATGCTACTAAAGCCGGCAAACTGAAAAACATACCCGCCATTGTCAAAGATATAATCACAAGTGAGGAACACACTACTTTTGATCGTGCCCATCTCAAAGGTTTTGGTGATTTCAGTATAAATTTCGAATTCGTTTATTACATTGAATCACCCGATTACTTATTATACATGAACATTCAACAGGCAATCTGCCTTCATATCTTTGAACAATTTGAAAAAGAACAAATCGAATTTGCTTTTCCTACTCAAACCTTATTTGTTACGAATCAAAATGAAGTGGAGCACAAACTCATGCATATTGCCAATGCTAATCACAGGGATGGCAATTAGTCAAAGTGAGTTACTTACATTATTCATAAACCGCAGCATAATAAGATGTTTAATTAGCTGATAAAATATTAGGTATTTGTATCGTGAACACGGTGCCTTTTTCCGGCTCGGATTCTATGTTTATGGTTCCATGGTGCAGGGATAATATACGCTTCGTAAGTGTGAGCCCAAGTCCGAAACCGGGCTTGCCCTGCGCCGAGTCTGTACGAAAGAATGGTTGAAATATATGTTGGATATCCGCCTCGGCAATAATATCTCCTTTATTAGCAACATGAATAGTAATTTCTGTTTTATCGATTACGATACGAATTTCTGATTCATGGTTATCGGAATACTTACAACCATTCTCTATGACGTTTTTAAATGCAATGTAAATAAGGTTTGCATTGCCAAAAATGCACAGTAGTTTTTCATCATCCGGAAATACATCAAAATTCAACGTGGCTTTATAATCACCACTCTGTCTTTGTACATCAGCAATCACCTTGAACAACACTTCATCAAGCCTTACTTCAGTCAAATCCAAGCTGCCGTGTGATCCGGTTTTGGCAATATCCAGCAGGCTGCGGGTAAGTTGCTGTAATTGTTTCGTGTCTTCATAAACGCTTTGCAATACTTCTCTATACTCTCCGGGGCTCCTGTCCTTTTGCATGCCTACTTCTATTTGGCTTGATATGGAGGTTAGCGGCGTTGATAACTCATGCGAAGCGTTTGATATAAAGCGGCGCTGGATGGCAAATGAATCCTGTAAACGATCGAGCAGGTTATTGAAGGTAGCCGCAAGGTTCGATAGTTCATCTCCTTCATTATATATTTTTATCCTTTGTGAAAGATCATTAGAACTGATGAGATTTACTTCGCCGGTGATTTTTTTTATTGGTGTAATAAGGCTTTTGGCAAAAAAAAGACCAGCAAGGAGGGCCAGCGCTCCGGCCAGCACAAGTGAAAATAGCAGGATGATCTTTAGCTGGTGAAGATACCCGGCACCATCCAAATCGAATGCAGCTACAGCAACGATAAAGTCTTTTCTTTTACCGGTATATTTTACGGCAATCGCGTTTTTGTTTTTATAACTAAAATAAGATTCGTTGCCTGCTCTTACTTTTTTAATGATGTCTTCGGAAAGAATGAACGTATCTTTTGCGTTATCAGAAAACATATAAGTGTGAACATTATTGTTTGCCACAATAGAAATGTTCTTATCATATAAGGACGCTACAGCAGCAACATCCATCCTGCGAAGCACAGATAAATTGCTGTCAGGTATGCCCGCGTAAACCCTCGCGGTACTCAATGCCCTGTTCTTTAATCTTATCCTGAAAGTATCCTGCCTTTCTTTTAAACTGAAAAAATAAACCGCTACACTTCCAATGCTTACAATAATGGTTACTAAAGCCACAAACAGAAACACAATTTTATATTTGATGGTCATGATAAAATTATTTCTCTTTCAGGATATATCCCATTCCTACATAGGTATGAATGAGTTTGTGCTCGTGGTCCTTATCAATTTTCTTTCTCAAAAAGTTTACATATACATCAATAACATTTGTCCTGGTGTCAAAATTAATATCCCAAACTTTTTCAGCTATGTCTCCCCGTGATACCACCCTGTTGCGATTGCGCATCAGATATTCAAGCAGTTGAAATTCCTTGGCTGTTAAAACAATGGATTTTCCATCTCTTGTTACTTCTTTGCTATCAACGTTCAGTTGAAGATCTGCTACTGAAAGAATACTGCCGGTTGGTAATTGTTGATTTAGTGTTCGCTTCAACAAGGCCCTTGTGCGGGCAACCAGTTCCTTAAATTCAAAAGGCTTTACGAGATAATCATCAGCGCCTGCATCGAAACCTTCAACTTTATCATCTGTAGTATCTAAGGCGGTCAGCATCATTATTGGTATATGCTGATTGCTGGCACGTATGCATTTAACCAGTTCATAGCCGTTCATGCCCGGCATGTTTATATCGGTGATAATTAAATTAAACTGGCCCGATTCAAAAAGTCTTAACCCTATCTTCCCATCATAAGCTGTTTCCACGTGATAATCCAATTCCTTTAGCCCTTTGGAAAGTGTATCTGCTATTTTCTTTTCATCTTCTATCAGTAATATCTTTATCTCTTCCATAATATTTATTAGCAGTGGTGGTTCATAATTAAAACAGTTTAATTGTTATATAAACATAATTTGTTTGGCCGGGGTTGCAACTTTTTATGTGTTTTTTAATTTTGTTTTAATGCTGCCTTAATAAGATGGAGCCAACTTTGATCGTAAGAAATAGGTGGCGATTGTTTGTTATTTTAAGTGGCTGGCCAGCCCTTATCAACCTTTTCTAAAATGAGTATTCCGGTATTTCGCAAGTTATACTTAAAGGATTTAGATATTTAAAGTATAAGCCTTACGCCACCCAGTTCTTCAACACGATAACTAAATTTATCTCCTGGTGAACTGATGAACATAAAATTTTTCGGGATTTTCCAATCGATGCATAACTGGTCGATCAGTTCCGGTCCGAATTCGCCCACAAGTGTTATGAATTCCATTTTTATAAGTGGGTATGCCCGGTCTAATACTTCAAAGTCATTCATGAATTTTTCCGGGGCGGGCTGGTGTTCCTTTAAGACAGTAACAATTTTAATTTTCTTTGTTATCTCATTCTCCTGCACATAGATCATTACTTTGTTAAGGGTGGCTATATCATCGGCCTTTGAGAAAAAGATAAATTCCTGCTCGTGCAGTTTCCTGATGAAACGGTTTATTTTCTTCCTGCTCGTAACAGCGAGTGAGCGTAACGTGTCCGATATGCCCTTGAGAATATCCATCCCAAATTCCATAATGTGAATACGGTTTAGCATGGCATAAATCAGCAGCATTGCGGGCACAAAATATTGCAGGAAAACCACGAGGTATTGGGGTTGCATTTTTATATTGCCATATAGCCCGGCTGCAACTGCAAACAAAGCCACTATTACAACGAACGGCTTTGCGTATTCGGGCCGGGGCAGCCTGCCTCGTCTTATTTTTAAGATCAGGTTACCCAAAGCGAAAAAAGCCATTACCAATAAAAATGAAATAGTATAGACACCTGCCAACGGAGCCAATTCTCCTTTCGTTACGAACAGTACTGAAACGCAAAGAAGAAAAAACATTATTATTATCCGGTAGCTGCTGCCACGTTTATTTTCATGCAACAAAAATTGGGGTAAGATCCGATCTAATGTCATGCGTTTTATTAATCCATTTACACCCACAAAAGAAGTAAGCAGTGCACCGCTAAGCACGGTTACAGCATTAATACTTATCAGCGTTGAAAGCCAGTATCCGCCTGTAAGCGATGCCATATAACTCAGTAAGGATTGCTGATGCGCTTCCACGGCTGCTATTGGCATAATGGCAATAGCAAGCAAGGCTATCAGTGGATTTAAAACAGATACAGCCAGCCACATGTTGCGGAGCGTTTTTGGAAATACACCTCTTTGCTGCTCTTCCACGAAATTTGCAGAGCTTTCGAAACCCGAAATACCAAGCATTGCCGCGCTAAAGCCAAAAAAGAGAGCTGTGGCCAATCCTCCGCCTTTTACAGGCAATGAAAAATTAGCATGAAGTATAGAAGTGCCATTATTAACAAAAAAGATTAGTGCCGCGATAATCAGGAGGGCCATTGCAGCCAAATGCAAAATGAATATAACCAGTGCTACAACAGCACTTTCGGAGATACCCCAAACTGTAAGACATAAAAAAAGAAACAGCAAACCGAGTGTAGCATAAAGTACATTGAGAGAATGGATGCTTTGGTGCAGGTAATGCATTGCCTCACTTGCTGAAATTACGGCCGTAGCCATATAGGAGAGTATTGTAAGGCAGGCTGCAACAGATGCATTGCTTTTGCTTGTAGTATTCAATAATACATTGTATGCGCCTCCATTCAGTGGCAATGCTCCCACCACTTCCCCATATATTTTACGGAACAGAAAAAGAACGCCGGATACAATTAGTAAAGCAAGCCATGCATACTGGCCGGCCATACCAATTGTAAGCGCCGAAACATATAAACAAGAAGAGGTGATATCATTACCGCAAATGGCTGTTGAGAGCCAGGTATTCAATTTTTTCCCTGATGACATCTTGCCGTGATTAATAGATTAACAACATCGATAATGATACTGTTGTTTTGAATAGTTGAATAAACCATAACACCTTTTGGATAACATACTGCACGTAATTCGCTAAGCTACGCCCGATCATGGCGCCGCCGGCGGTTCAGCATTTCTTGGTAAATAAGTTATGATGAGTGTGCCTATCCTGCTATTAAAGCTCATAATTGGCGAGGTTAATATCAGCAGGCTATCATTTGCTTTACTTACCATGGCGCTATCACTATTCAAATTAACTCCCTGCCGAATAGATGGCAGGTACTTTCCTTCATATTTTTTATCAGTTGATGTTAGAACCAGGCCTTTGGCATCAGCTACCATAACTGAGACGAAGTTCTTCTCCTTTACTATGTCGTTTCCATATAAATCAAGCTGTCCTAAGTTGCCTTGCATCAGGTCTTTTCTAACCGCCCACACATAAGGCTTGGCGATCAGCTTCAAAAAGTGTTGGTTCATTTCTTCCATCTTATTTTTTGATTTCTGAATCAGCGCTTCTTCACTCCTTTTATGTTCACTTTTTAATGATTGGATTTGAATATTCTTCCATATCCAAACAAAAATGATAAGAAATATGGCTATTAAAATAACTGCCAAAAGCTGCTTTTGCCCAAAGGTGTACTGCTTCGACAGTTTGTTGGTGATAGAGCCAGGTTTGGAAGAGTGAAGATTATCCATAAATTGAATTTTATTAAGGTTTAAATATAAGTATTAACAATTGACAGCCTTTGATATTGCTTATAGTGAATTACCTCTATGATATTCCGAAATATAAGGACAGGTTTATCTTGAATTCAAAAGAGATTAAAATGTGATTAAAATTTCCATTCATTTGCCGAGGCATGTGACTCGTTAATTTTTTCGGTGCAACGAAAATGGCGTACACACTTGCTGGGTATAAAACTCTACTAATTTGTATTTATGTGATAGGAAGAGTGGTATAAAATAACAGAAGAGCAGTAGCTCCTACCCCGGCCACTGCTCCTATACTTTTAAGCCACTGCTCCCGCCATGCTCCTGCATTCCTCTGCACAGCGATGACATTCTTCCGCACACAGTTTGCAATGCTGCATGTTGTGTTTCGAACATTCATCACCGCAAGCCTGGCAAATATCGCCGCAGATTTCGCAAAGACGTTCCGCATTTTGGCCACCAATACTCATTACCTGTCCCGCAGCATAACAAATTGCTGCGCACTCCATATCCAGTTGAATACATCTCACCATCATTTTAACATCCTCTTCCTGCAGGCATGCTGACGCACATTGATTACAAACTGAAGCACAACGCAAACACGCCTCAATACAAGCTTGATACTTTTGATTCTGTTCCATAAATATTCTTTTTAAAATTAAAAAATAAACAATTCTGGCCGGGTTATACTTAACACTCGTGTGAATCTTAGTAACCCAACAGGTATGAGCACAAAAATGAGACCATGATATACTTACCTGGCACGTAATTAAATTCGGGAATATAGTGATTACTTCCAGCAATGTACGCGGTCATTAGCGGCTACTCTTTTACGTTATGATCAAAAGTTGCAAACGTTCCCAGGGTGAACCGTTTTAATTGATTTAGCTATTTTTGCCGAATCTGCTAATGTAAAAAACAGTATTATGAACAAATATTACATTCAGCTATTCAGCCCGCATGGGCTCATTCGATATAAAGAGCCGGAGATTGGGAGGGACAAGGACACGGGTGGGCAGGTAAAGTATGTACTCGAGTTACTGGAGCACTTATCCCTGCACCCACAAGTTCGAAAAGTAGATCTCTTCACCAGGAGGATTATCGATAAACGGGTTTCTGCATCTTACGAGAAAGAGATAGAAGTTGTAAATGAAAAAGCACGCATCGTCAGAGTGTCCTGTGGAGGAAATACTTACAGGCATAAGGAAAGCCTTTGGGACTACCTTGATGAATTCATAGATAAAACGGTTCGTTTTATAGATGAAGAAGCGGACTTTCCTGATGTGGTGCACGGCCATTATGCAGACGGCAATTACCTTGCAGGACAGCTTAGTGAAATATTCGGAATACCCTTTCTTGCTACGGGCCATTCTTTGGGAAAAAATAAAAAGAACCTGCTTTTGCAGGAAGGTATGTCTCCCGAAAAGATTAATGAGAAGTTCAATATGGACCGTCGTATCGCGGTGGAAGAAACCATTTTGAAAACAGCGGATCTGTTTATTGTAAGCACTCAATATATCGTTGATACGCAATATGCCTTATACGAAAATATAAAGAGCGCTAAATTTAAAGTGATCCCTCCAGGGGTTAACGGAGATATTTTTTATCCATTTTATAGATTGGATATGCCCTCCTTCAAAATGTCTATGGAACAGGAGCAGGCGCTTTACAGGGTGAATTCGGATATAGAACGCTTTTTATTCAATCCTTTAAAACCATTGATCCTTTCGATTGGGCGGGCTGATAAACGAAAAAATTTCGAAATGATTATTCAGTCTTATGGACAGGATAAAGAATTGCAGGCAATGGCCAATCTCGCCATCTTCGCGGGAGTACGCAAGGATATCAGCGAAATGCCCGAGGATGAAAAGGACATCCTCACCAACCTTCTGCTGTTAATGGATAAATACGACCTCTATGGTAAGATGGCCATTCCAAAAAAGAATGATCCGAAATCGGAAGTGCCTGAGATATATCGCATAGCTGCACGTAAGAAAGGTGTTTTTGTAAATGCAACACCCGGCGAAAATTTTGGGTTAACAATTGTAGAAGCTGCTGCTTGCGGCTTGCCTGTAATTGCCTCGCCTACCGGTGGCCCTAAGGAAATACTTGAACAATGCGATAATGGATTATTGGTAGATGTTGAAGATCCAACTGCCATCGCACACGCACTTAAAAAAATCATTGCTGATCAGTCTCTATGGGATAAATATTCTGCAAACGGAATATTAGCTGCAAAACAGCGCTATTCATGGACAGCATTTGCAGACCAATATGTTAGTGCCCTGGATGATTTGCTGAAGCAAAAAAATACCGAAGCCCTTAAGTTCTCCAATAAAACAGCGTATGGGAAGAAACTTACGAACGCGGATCTATTCATCATCTCTGACCTGGATGGAACATTGGTAGATGGCGACGATTCAGAGGGATTGAAGGAACTGACGCAATGGATTGAAATGACCAAAGGGAAAGTGGTATTTGGTATTGCAAGCGGCAGAAACAGGATTATTACAGAGCAGGCGTTTGCCAGGTATCATCTTCCAAAGCCCGACATACTTATTTGTTCGGCCGGATCAGAAATATATTACACTGATAAATTCATTCCCGATAAAGGATGGGACAGCCATATAGATTATCAATGGAAAAGAGGTGAACTTCAACACGCATTGTCAGATTTTCCGGGCCTTCGTTTGCAGGAGGAAGCTGCACAGTGGCGTTTTAAACTAAGCTATTATGTTGACAAAACATTTACCGAAGATTCGATGGCTAACCTGTACAAATTTTTAGATGACCGGAAGCTCAGGGCAAGGATATTACTCACAGAGAATCATTTTCTCGACCTGCTCCCGTTTCGTGCAAGTAAAGGAAGTGCGGTCAGGTACCTGAGTTACAAATGGAAAATTCCGCTTGAGCGATTCATCACTGCCGGGAACAGCGGCAATGATGAAGACATGCTTAAAGGGAAAGCAAATGGAATAGTAGTTGCCAACTATAGCCCGGAGTTAGAAGAATTAAAAAAACACAAGCTGATCTATTTTACAAAAAATTCACTTGCGAAAGGAGTATTAGAAGGCATTCAGCATCATATTGCTTCTGATCCTACCCTTAGCAATATTCTGTATTAATTTGAGGCCGCTAAATCAATTTGCCAGGCATGTGGATAAATCTGTGTTCTAAAACCGTAAAGCTATGAACGCATTGCTATGTAGTGTTTTGAAAAAATAGCTATAAGGTAAATAGCTCTCTTGTTATTTTCGACCTTGAATTTTTTAAAAATGTGCATTATGAAATTTGTTCTTTTCTTCTTTGTCTTCGCATTTCTGGCTACCGGGTGTGGTTTACGTGAACGGGAACAGGAGCTTGATAAAAAGGTAGCCGATCTTAACCAGAAGGAACAGGAATTGTTATTAAAAGAAAAGTCTCTACAATTAAAAGAACAAGAGCTGGCTCAAAAAGAAAAGCTGTTAGACAGTTCATCAAAACACCCTGTTGATAGTACTATTGCCCTGTACCCCCAACTGGAAGGTAAATGGGATGTTACAATGAGATGTACAGAAACAAACTGCACAGGCTCTGCTGTTGGTGATACAAAAAACGAACAATGGCAGATAGGCTATCAGAACGGCGGAATAGTGGTAGAGGCATTTAGTGGTAACAAACTGGTGCGGATTTACTCCGGGAGCAGTAATGGCAACACAATAGAACTATCAGCCGCTACTGATACCGCAGAAGCAACATCTGCCGCAAAAATGATTGTAAGAATAAAGGAAATTAAAGGCAATGAAATGACCGGCCAGCGGGAGATTATCCGGCCTGAGAATTGTCAGATCCTTTATTCACTGGAGTTTAAGAAATTATAGCCTTTGATTCTACATTTTCAACTTGTGTTTATGGTATTATTAAACGTGGATTTTACGCTGCCTTTAAAAAATCCAGTCATCATATTTTCTCTCGTACTTTTCATTATACTGTTCGCGCCGCTAATACTCAACAAGCTAAAAATCCCCCATATTATAGGATTGATACTTGCCGGAGTAGTGATAGGACCTTATGGTTTAAACCTGTTGCTTCGCGATAGCAGTATTGTATTATTTGGAACTGTTGGTTTATTGTATATCATGTTTACGGCGGGCCTGGAGATAGACCTTGAAGAATTTAAAAAGAACCGCGTTAAAAGTTTCGTGTTTGGATTGTTTACTTTTTCGGTGCCGATGGTATTAGGCACATTAGCTACTTATTATTTACTCGGGTTTCAACTCCCGGCGTCATTATTATTAGGCAGCATGCTTGCTTCCCACACCTTGCTTGCTTATCCTATAGCAAGCAGGTATGGCATTACACGCATAAGATCGGTTACGCTAACTATTGGAGGAACCATTATTACTGACATACTTGCTTTATTGGTTTTAGCCGGTATCGTAGGTATGTTTAAAGGGGATGTTACGGCTTCCTTTTGGTTAAGGCTGGCTATCTCTTCGTTGGTTTTTGCCGCAATTGTCTTCTTTGTATTTCCAATAATTGCAAGATGGTTTTTTAAAAAATTTGATGATAATATATCTCAGTACATTTTTGTGCTTGCCATTGTTTTTCTTGGTTCTTTCCTTGCTGAAGCTGCCGGATTGGAAGCGATCATTGGCGCATTTCTTTCAGGGCTCGCCATTAACCGTTTCATACCTCATTCGTCGGCATTAATGAACCGTATTGACTTTGTTGGAAATGCGCTTTTCATACCCTTCTTTTTAATAGGCGTTGGTATGCTGGTAGATTTTAGTGTGTTGTTTAAAGGGCTTGGGGCTATTAAGGTAGCAGCAGTGATGATTGCAATTGCAGTGGCAGGGAAATATATTGCAGCACTCTTAACACAAAAGACTTTCAAGTTATCTGCTGATGAAAGACAGATGATATTTGGATTGAGTAATGCAAGAGTAGGGGCAACGCTTGCTGTAGTCTTAGTGGGCTATGGAGTTATTTTGGGTGAAACAGCAACAGGTGATCCTATTCGTTTATTAAATGAAGATGTATTGAACGGTGCGATATTAATGATATTGGTGACATGTACGATCAGCTCTTTCACAGTAGAGAAAGCTTCACGAAATATCGCATTGGTAGAAAATGCGAAACCGGATGTGCCGGAAGAAATGACCGACAGGATACTTATTTCACTTGCCTATCCTGAAACTGTTAATGACCTGGTTGACCTTGCTACATTACTAATGCCTCACAAAGCAAAATCTCCACTATACGCATTACATGTTGTTGACGAAAAGGACAATTCGGGTAACGTACAAAGTGCAGGTAAAAAGATGCTTGAAAAAGCAATAAAACATGCAGCAGCAACAGATAATACTATCGTTCCTTTAACACGCTTCGATGTAAATATTAGTAATGGAATTATCTATACCATTAAGGAGCATCGGATAACGGATACTATCATAGGGCTTCATCATTCAGCAAAAGAAGGCGAAAGCTTTTTAGGCCCTGTAGCTGAAAAGATATTACAAAATACCAACGAAACTATTTTTATCTACAAAGCTTTTCAACCCATAAATACTTTAAAACGAATAGTAGTTACCCTGCCACCCAATGCTGAATATGAACAAGGCTTTATTCATTGGTTTGAAGGTTTACAGACCATGACAAAGGAAACGGGACTTGCTGTAGTTGTGTATGCAAATGAAGCTTCAATAAAAATACTAAAGGAAACGAACGCTAATACATCAGCGCCAATAAGTATTACTTATAATGAGTTTGAGAACTGGGAAGATTTTCTTGTATTAGCAAGAGAAGTAAAGACGGATGACTTATTCATTATTGTATCATCACGAAAAGGTTATCTTTCTTACACAAATGAGATTGAGAAATTACCGAAATACCTATTGAAGTACTTTGTGCAAAATAGTTATATCATTCTTTACCCCGAACAATTTGACACTATAACAGATAGGAATTTGCAACCCGTTGAAGAAGGCATTGAACTGATAGGCAAAGCAGGAAGTTTTGTCAAGAAACTGTTGTCGAAGCAGGATAAAATTAAGTAAATGGATAAACAGTTTGATCACTGAGCCCCTTACAGCAGGAGCAACTTAACAATGTGACAAAAGTTGATTTCATTTTCATTAATACATTGTGATGGGCTGAGATTAAAGGAGCAACTCGCTAAACCAGGTACAACCGTAATGATAATATTTAATGAGCGCAAATGAGCAGCGATTCCTGAAAATAATCAACCATACAATTCTTAAAGACAGGCTCCAAAAAGTACACGTGTTCTGATCAAGCAATAACATGCTCAATAACATTTTTAATACTCTTTTCGTCATTTGTGTTGCTTAGAGCTAAAAGCATGGTTGTGAAAAAAGCAAACACAATTTTCTTTTGACTACAAAGCGAATTAATAAGCCATCAAACCATAACTAAAAATAAATAGCGAGATAATGCGGAGAATATAAGTTGTCTGCCCAAATTGCGGCAATGCTTTTTTGTGCGTTCGCTTTTAAAACTACACGTTTGAAATAAATTCGGCAATAGTGACTAAT
>JBDSAP010000134.1:0-2998 GCA_039922055.1 Ferruginibacter sp. | reverse complement strand
AGTGGTTGATGAAACAGCCACCAAGCCAAAGCTTTTTATTATTAAAATTGGTGGTAACATTATTGATGATGAAACCAACTTGTTATCTTTTCTGAAAGACTTTGCTTCAATAGCGGAAAATAAAATATTGGTTCACGGCGGAGGTAAAATAGCGAGCAGGATAGGGGAGCAGATGGGTATACAGCCAAACTATATCAATGGCAGAAGAATAACAGATGAGGCTACTATTGACCTGGTGACAATGGTGTACAGTGGATTGGTCAACAAGAAAGTAGTTGCAAAATTGCAGTCGCTACAATGCAATGCAATTGGATTAACAGGCGCTGATGCAGATATCATTCCTGCTACAAAAAGACCAGTGAAAGAAATTGATTATGGGTTGGTAGGAGATATTACCGGAGAGTTGCGGGCAGATAAATTAAACCTGTTTCTTAAAAATGATTTGGTTCCTGTTATTGCTCCACTAACACATGATGGCAAGGGCCAGATGTTAAATACAAATGCTGATACGATAGCTTCTGCAATCGCTATAGCTTTGTCACAATTTTACGAAGTAAGGTTGATTTATTGCTTCGAGAAAAAAGGAGTGTTGGAAAATGTAACTGATGAAAATTCTGTAATCGCACTTATTACGAGATCTATTTACGAAGGGTTGCTGGCTGATAAAAAATTATTTGATGGTATTCTTCCAAAAATAGATAATGCATTTGCCGCCATTGATAGCGGCGTTAAAGAAGTATTGATCGGAGATGCAAATGACCTCTTACAAAATTTAACTGCCAACACGAAAGGAACATTAATAAAATAGCATGAAGGAAGATCTTTACCAGGATGCACTGTCATTGTTGAAGCAGCTAATTGCAACGCCTTCGTTTTCAAAAGAAGAAAATAATACGGCTGCGATCATTACTTCGTTTTTTGAAAAACATGGTATTGAATATACCAGGGTGGAAAATAATATTTATGCAAAGAATAAATTCTACGATCCCATCAAGCCTTCCATGCTGCTTAATTCGCACCATGACACTGTTTTGCCGAACAAGGGTTATACAATGGATCCATTTAGCCCAATAGAAAAAGACGGGATGTTATTTGGCTTGGGAAGTAACGATGCCGGAGGTTGCCTTGTATCGTTGATGGCAACATTTTTACATTTCTATACACAGGAAGATACAAAGTACAATCTTGTATTTGCCGCAAGTGCTGAGGAAGAGATCAGTGGTATAAATGGTATCAGCCTTGTGCTTCCGTACTTAGGTGACATTGATTTTGGAATAGTGGGAGAACCTACCAAAATGGAAATGGCAGTAGCGGAGAGGGGATTGATGGTGGTAGATTGTATTGCAGAGGGCCGTGCAGGTCATGCTGCAAGAAATGACGGAGAGAATGCTTTGTATAAAGCCATCAATGACATTAATTGGCTGAGGAATTATAAGTTTGAAAAGATAAGCGATCTGTTAGGCGAAACACGGCTCACCGTAACCGTAATTGATACTGAAAATAAACAACACAATGTGGTGCCAGCGCATTGCAAATTTGTAATTGATGCAAGAGTAAATGAGTTGTATACCTTTGGTGAAATACTCGATGTATTGAAACAAAAAATGAGTAGCAACATTACACCTCGCAGTACAAGGTTAAAGTCTACTTCTATTTCGTTGGATCATCCTTTGGTAAAAGCTGGTTTGGAGTTAGGTAAAGGGTATTATGGTTCTCCCACTACATCCGACAAAGCCCTGATGCCTTTTCCAACTTTAAAAATTGGCCCAGGTGACAGTGCCCGAAGCCACACAGCCGATGAATTTATTTATTTAAAGGAAATAGAAGAAGGAATTGAAACGTATATAAAATTAGTGGGGCAGGTAATTTTGAATGCTCCCAAAATTTAGATGAAACACAAAACAATAAAGACAAAACAATAAACCAAGAATGAAGCTTTGGCAAAAAGATAAAATATCACTGGAGGCAGTTGAAAAATTTACTGTGGGGCATGATCGTGAACTGGATCTTTTCCTGGCGCCGTTCGATGTATTGGGCTCATTGGCACATATTAAAATGCTTCAATCTGTTGGGCTATTGGAATCAGAAGAGTTAGAAGTGCTGCAAAATGAATTAAAAAATATTTACCGGCATATACAGGAAGGAAATTTTACGCTGGATGAGGGTGTGGAGGATATTCATTCGCAGGTGGAAATAATGCTTACGACAAAGCTCGGTGATGTTGGAAAGAAGATACACAGCGCACGCAGCAGGAATGACCAGGTGTTGGTTGATCTGAAACTTTTCCTGAGAAGCGAAATAGAGAAACTGGTAGGCGCTGCAAATGAATTGTTTAGCTTACTGATGCAGCAAAGTGAAAAGTATAAAGATGACCTGTTGCCCGGCTATACACATTTACAACTGGCCATGCCTTCTTCTTTTGGTTTATGGTTTGGCGCTTATGCCGAAAGCCTGGTAGATGATCTTATCACATTAAGGGCTGCCTATGAGGTGGTGAATAAAAACCCTTTGGGATCTGCCGCAGGGTATGGATCTTCCTTTCCCATTAACAGGCAGATGACCACCGATCTGTTAGGTTTTGACGACCTGAATTACAACGTGGTGTATGCCCAGATGGGGAGGGGTAAAACCGAACGCATCGTTGCATCAGCGTTGGCAAATATTGCGGCAACGTTTTCCAAATTGAGTATGGATGCCTGCTTATACCTCAATCAGAATTTTTCTTTTATTAGTTTCCCGGATGAGCTAACAACGGGCAGCAGCATTATGCCGCATAAAAAAAATCCGGATGTATTTGAATTAATACGTTCTCATTGCAATCGTATACAGGCGTTGCCAAACGAGATCATGCTGATGACTGTGAATCTTCCGTCGGGCTATCATCGGGATTTGCAACTTATAAAGGAGCATATTATTCCGGCGTTCCAAAATCTTCAGTCTTGCATAGAAATGGCTGGCCTGATGCTTAGCAACATACAGGTAAAGAAAGACCTGTTGA
>JBDSAP010000133.1:0-7039 GCA_039922055.1 Ferruginibacter sp. | reverse complement strand
CCCAAATCAACCTGCGAATCACCGGCATGCTCATCAAAATAAATTATATCAGGATGATACTTATTGATAGCATCATCTACACGCCACATAAACTGGTTAGCAAAAGGAGAGCGCAAAGCATCCTCCTTACTTGTATGAACAGGTCCGTAAAGATCTACCGGGTCCATGCCTTCCCACCATTTTCCTTTGCCATCTGCAATTGTTTGAAGCGCATCGTAGGGAACGCCCTGTTTTGGCCCGGCTTTATCACTGGTATAACGTACCGGCATAAATTGCCCCCAGGTACGGGGAGGAGTATGATGAAAACCGATGCCGAAACGAAGGCCATGTTTACGTGCAATTTTTGCCCAGGTTCCTACAATATCTACCTTAGGGCCTACATGCACCGAGTTCCAGGGTTGATACTTAGAATCCCAACAATCGAAGTTATCGTGATGAACACCCATTGCCATAAAGTAGCGGGCGCCCATTTCTACAAACAGGTTCATCATTTCCTCCGGGTTCCATTTATCGATCACCCAATTATGGGCAATATCCTTGTAACCATATTCCGAAGGATGACCAAAGGTCTTTACGTGAAAGGCATAAACAGGATTTCCCTCTATATACATGTTTCTTGCATACCAGTCTCCTCTCTCGGGCATAGATTGCGGATCCCAATGTGCCCATGCACCAAGCTTGGCTTCACGCCACCATTCAGGTACGGTATAGGTCCGGCTCAATCCTTTCCAGTCGGCAGTAAACGGGCCCTTAACCACAGGCAATGCCGGAAGGTTCCAGATATCGGGCGATAGTCCTAAATCTCCATTTCCAATCTCTATTCGATCAATATTAAGTGCCACATCATTTGTATCCAGGCTAATGGTAAGGCTTGAACCGGCCGGAATTTTAATGTCAATTATTGCATATAGAAAAGAAGCAGTTAAAGCTCCTGACGAGTGAATATTTATTTTCACTGCCGCTTGGTTATTAACAGCCACGCTTACTGTACCTACATTCATAGAGGCATACCGAATGGCTAATTTATTTGCCGCAGGTAAGTTGACAAATTTTATAGATTGTCCTTTTATAAGACCTCCCAAATATCCACCCGAAGCGGATTCATCTGTAACCTTTGATGCCCCGCCAATGCTTTTAGCAGCTTCTGCTTCAATGATGAGTTTTTCCCCTTTTTGACTGCTTACTGACAACGGGAGCAAGAAAATAAATCCACTTAGGATGATGTGTGAAATTCCTTTCATAAATAGTTATTTAAAATTGTTCTATTTTACTGGTACCAGGGATGATACGAAACCACGCCGGCGATTTACATTTACACTGTTGTGGCTGATTCATCTACTATCATATTATTGTTTCATCTTGGAAATGGCTTTTAATTTTGTTTCAACAGGTATACAGCCTTGCTTGTCATCCCACGCTTTAATAACCGTCACCTGGCCGGGGTAAGACATAAATATTTCGCGGTACGTTCTTACATGGCCTTTGTTATAACTGATTCTGACGACTTCTTTTGCCATATCCAGTTCCCGGTGGTAGTCTTTTATTGAATCTCCTGTTTTTTTAAAATTTTGAAGGAGGTTTCCCAATTGCTGATAACTTGCGGCCCATAAGGTTTGCTATCCGCCAAAAAGATATGACTATTTATGAAGTTTGCTATGACAGTAGCTCTAATAATCTTTCCAACTTTAACCGGTATTTTAAAAAGATAATGAACAAACCACCATTTGAGTTTAAGAAAGAACATCGCATGCTTGCAGAGTAAATACATCAATAAGAATAATAGTGGAATAAAATATGGTTTGAATTTAAACAGGTTTCCCAATATTTATATCGCATAGCGCCACCAGCAAACTCAATTATAATATTTCAAAGAACAAAAAAATCATCAATTGAATATGTTCGACTTCTAACGCCACACTAATGATTTATATTTACTTTTAAAACTATCTAAATGGAAAAGAAAAACACATCATCCAAAAAAGGCACGGAAGAAAAAACCATGTTAACAAAGATCGCAGGTAAGGTTGGCTACCTCGCTGGCGAAATCGTTGCCGGTAAGGATCATCTAATTGAAATGGCAGGTGATGCAATGGAATCAATGAAAACGGCCGTAAAAAATATTACAGCAAAGAAAAAGGCGCCGAAAAAAAGAGCACCAAAACCAACAGCAAAAAAAACTGTTAAGCCAGCGGTAGCGGTTGCAAAAAAGGCTGTAAAGAAGATCGCAAAAAAAGCACCGACGCCTGCAAAGAAAGCAGCTAAAAAAGTTGCTAAAAAGGCTGCGCCAAAGAAATAAGCTATTCCGTCAACGCGACGTGTTTCTGGTAGTGATAAAGAAAAATTCCTTACCAATTTACCAGGCCGGAACGCTTGCGGCTGATGCCAACCCATCTCAGCTAAAACGCCTCAAAAGCTTTCTTTGTTATACTGCGCAAGAGATAAATTAGTGACCTTGTATTTTTGCTCCTCATTGATAAAATGTATAAGAGTGCGCCACTGAAGCTTAATTGAAAAACTGCTGCCGGGTTCAAAAAAAAATTTTATCATTTTATCTCTTGTGTACTATATCTAACCGGCAAAACTTAAATCTCTATACCACCAACATCACAAAGAGATATCCATCTCTTGCTAAAATGGTACATAAATAAAAAATTTATGGAAAAGAGAAAACAAATAAATATTAGGATCCTTTTCCTTGCCCTGGTAATTGCCTCCACTTCAAATGCACAAAAAATAATTGTTGCGGGACAGCCTGCTCAATTGGATATACGATCCGCGGGAGAGCAAAGCATTCGCATTACACTAAAGCCATTAAGCTTTAAAGAAAATTTCCCCTTTACCCCCGCTGTTGTTGAACGCATATATCCTGCACCTGCAATTCATCTTCGCGAAATATCAAAGCCGGTAAAAAAGAAAGTGGGGAATTTAAATGTAGAAGTTTTATCGTCTCCATTAACGGTGATCGTAACAAATACAAAAGGCCAAGCCGTGCAAACATTAATTTTTACGGATGATGGAAATCTTTCTTTTAAATTATCCGGTGATCCGGTGTTAGGTATGGGCGAAGGCGGCCCAAAGCCATTACGAGGCGTGAATTGGCGCAACGAGACTGTACAATTTGACCGTCGTGGAAAGTTAGATAGCATGCAACCGAGGTGGCAAAGCGATGCTTATGGTTCACGCAATCCTGTGGCAATGTTGATTGGTACAGAAGGCTGGGGATTGTTTGTATCAACGCCCTGGACATACGTTGATTTGAGAGAAAACGACAAAGGAGTTTTTATTCCCTGGAAACCCAATGGCCAGGTAGCTCCTCAAAGTGAAAAGAACCAGCAACTGAACCAGGGCAAAGGCATTCATCCGGTTGATAAAATAGTGCCGGGCCTTTACGACCTTTTTGTTTTTGATGCACACGATCCTCAAAAATTTATGAAAGATTTTTCTGTGATCACAGGCCCTGCGGCCATGCCTCCTAAATGGGCATTAGGCTACATGCAGTCGCACCGCACGCTTGAGGATGAAACACAAATGCTCGGTGTTATTGATAGTTTTCGCACTAAAAAAATTCCGGTTGATGCAGTGATTTATTTGGGAACAGGATTTACACCCCGTGGCTGGAACAAACCACAACCCTCATTTGAATTTAATCCTGAAGTATTCAAACGAAATCCAAAAAATGTTTTGGCCGATATGCATGCAAGAAATGTAAAAGTTATTGTGCACATGGTCCCTTTTGATAGAAATAAATTACCAATCCTGCATGGAAACATCCCACCAAAACGAGGAGAAAAATTGGATGCGGGACATATCCAAAATTACTGGCAACAACATGTGGGTCTTATAAAAAGCGGGATCGATGCTTTTTGGCCCGATGAAGGTGATTGGTTTGATCTGTTCGAACGAATCAGGCGTCATCAATTATATTACCAGGGGCATCTTTTTACCAATCCCAATATTCGTCCGTGGAGCTTGCAGCGTAATGGTTATCCCGGCATTGCACAATGGGGCGGATGGGTATGGTCGGGAGATACCGAATCATCATGGAAAACCCTGGAAGCACAAATTGCAGCCGGCATTAATTATTGCTTAAGTATTGGGCCTTACTGGGGTTCGGATATTGGAGGATTTTATCCAAATGAAGAACTGACCGGCGAGTTGTATGCACGTTGGTTTCAGTTTGGAGCATTCTGCGGGTCGTTCCGCTCGCATGGAAGAACATGGTGGACACGTTTACCCTGGGGCTGGGGTTTGAATGATTTAGGCCCGCTTGAAGGCGATCGCTATCCGTTGAAATCTGAATTGAACAATTCCGCGATTGAACCGGAAGTAAAAAAATATGATGAGTTGCGTTACCAGCTCATGCCCTATACTTATACACTTGCATGGCAAGCAAGAAATACAGGAATGCCTTTGATGCGAGCCATGTGGCTTCATTATCCGAATGATGAAAAGGCGAAAGGAATGGGAACACAATATTTATGGGGACCTGATCTGCTGATCGCACCTGTATTTAAAAAGGGAGCAACGTCACATGATGTCTATCTTCCTAAGGGAGATTGGTATGACTGGTGGACAAATAAAAAAGAAAATGGCGGGCAAACCATTACACGTGTTGTTGACCTTTCTATTATGCCAATATATGTTCGTGCAGGCGCCATCCTTCCTGTTGATCCTGTTCGCCAGTTCACAAGCGAAATAGTAAATGAACCAACTACTTTAAAAATTTATAGTGGTGCAGATGGTAAATTTATTTTGTATGAAGACGATGGCATTAGCCAGGATTATCTGAAAGGCAAAGGAACATGGACAAATATTACATGGAATGACCAGGAGAAAAAACTAAGCATTGAACCTGGTGGCGCCCCAAAAAATGCCACCAACACGGCCGTCCAAAAAAAGTTTAAAGTTGAGTTGATTCCGAACGGCTCTGCAAAGCTTGTGAGCTACAAAAGTAAACTGGTTACGGTGCAATTTTAATAGTGAAAAGGGAATAAAATTTTATGCCATATTTTTGGCATAACAGCACTAATCCATTACCTCGTACACGTTCATTGTGTTGGCTTTGTTTTTTAAATTTACTTCCCCCACTTTCCTGCAATTGAAAGATTCTTTTACTTTTTGATAGGCAGTTTCGTTTATGATAATCTGGCTTTCTTTTGCGATGGCCTGCAATCGTTGCGCAATATTTACGGTATCACCGATAACGGTGTAATCCAATCTTCTTAAATTAGCCGAACCGATATTACCCGAAATCATTTCGCCACTGTTTACCCCAATTGAAACTTTTGGTGAAAAGGAATTGGCAGCATCGGAGGCCGGTAGTTTTTCAATTTTAGACCGCACTGCAAGCGACGCGTCAATAGCCCTGTCTAAATGATAATTACCGCGAAATACCGCCATTACAGCGTCTCCAATAAATTTATCAATGTATCCTCCCTGTGCAATAATTTCCTTTACCATCACATCAAAATAACTATTGAGCAACTTCACTACTGTGTCCGGCGTTTCGCATTCGCTGATGGCAGTAAAGCTGCAGATATCAATAAAAACCACGGAAGCTTCCACCGTTTCATTGGCCATTAAAGAAGACTCAAACTCCCGGCCGCCCATAAAATTTAGTACGGTTTCATCCACATACATTTTAAGAATATTATTTTCCTTGATGGCCTTCAATGTTTCTTTCAACTGTAAAACCTGTACGATCGTTTTTTCTATTGTTAACGAAAGATCTTCGAAATTGATGGGCTTGGTGATAAAGTCAAATGCGCCACGGTTCATAGCTGTACGAATATTATCCATATCGCCGTAAGCGGAAACGATCACTGTTTTTATCAGCGGGCTCGATTCGCCCATCCTGCTTAATAAAGTAAGACCATCCATTTCCGGCATATTAATATCGCTTAAAAGGATGTCAATATCGGGATGCTGTTTAATTTTTTCCAATGCATCATTGCCATTCGCGGCAAAGAAAAATTCGTATTGCTGCTCTCGTATCTTCTGACGGAACTTTTGCTTGATAAGCATTTCCAGGTCTGCCTCATCATCGGCCACTAAAATTTTTGCCATTAGTTTATTTGTTTGAGTTTTTCTTTTAATGCGCTGAAATCAACGGGTTTGGTTAAAAAATCATCGGCGCCTAATTCTTTGGCCGTGTTAAAATTTTCCGCATCGCCATACGCAGTTATCATCATTACTATTGGCGGTGGCTTGTGGTATTTTTTCTTGATGTGTTCCAGCAGATCGAGGCCACTCATGCCGGGCATGTTAATGTCTGATAAAATCAACACTGCTTCATGTTCGTGCTGGGTAAGATAGATGAGGGCGTCCTCGCCGGAAAAGGCAAATACAAACTGCATCTCCCCTGCTCTAATTTCTTTTCTGAAGCGCTGTTCAAAAAGCGCCTGTACATCTTGTTCATCATCTACCACTAAAATTTTCATGCTTTGTTTAGATTTATATTGGTAATGTTATAATGAATACTGATCCTTCTCCCCCGGTTGTTTCCACCTTTAATGTGCCGCCATGCCCCTTGGTAACTATCTCGTAGCTCATGCTTAATCCTAATCCCGTTCCCTGCCCGGTGGGTTTGGTTGTAAAAAATGGCTGAAATATTTTATCCAATACATTTTGTGGAATGCCATTGCCATTGTCTGCAACAGAAATACAAACCCCCGAACTCCCCTGAGATGACTTTTGAGTTTTTATAGTTACGGTTGGTTGATAGTCCGCAGCACCTTCTTGCTGTTTTTCGCTTGTTGCATGAAATGCATTTGTAATAAGGTTAAGAATTACCCTGCCCATATCCTGCGGAATAATGTTGATGTCGCCAATCGTTTCGTCATACTCCGTTTTCAAAGTCGCATTGAATGATTTATCCTTTGCACGCAATCCGTGATAAGCTAATCTCAGGTATTCGTCTGCCAGCTTATTGATATCCGTTGGCTCCTTTGTGGCGCTGCTACTGCGGCTGTGCTGCAACATTCCTTTTACAATACCATCCGCTCTTTTGCCGTGATGAATTATTTTTTCCTCATTTTCT
>JBDSAP010000132.1:0-9114 GCA_039922055.1 Ferruginibacter sp. | reverse complement strand
CAGACCATGGCGTCGATGTCCTGGCCGACCTCGGGGTGGTTGGCGGGACGGCAGATCACGTCGCCGCGCGAGACATCGATGTCCTCGGTCAACCGGAGGGTGACCGACATGGAATCATTAATAAGATTACCCCCATTGCCAATTTTTGTTGCCAGGTAAGTTGGCCAGTTAAGTCCGTTACCGTTAGGTGCGGCTGCACCCGCCGGCACTATCGTCATTTGCTGAGCGCCGGTTGATATATCACTGGTAAAAGTGGCCGTACCTTTCTGAGCTATCTTCCAAAGCTTGGGCACCAGCACAGCTATCATTAGTTTGGATGTTTGGCCGCTATTGGTTTTTACAGTTACATTCAAAGTTACCGGCAATATATCGCCGCCGTTAACACTGGACGGTTGCACAATGGTATCAATGGTCATACTGCAACTGATAATGATCATCACGATCATAGTAGCGAGTATCCTCACCAAATAATTTTGAATCTTTTTTGTTTTAAAATACTTCATTGGTATTTTTTTAATACTCCGGATAAATGATGTAATTAATTATCTTTTTGCAGCGTATACTGGTAGGTGTTTAAAGTACAGCCGGGACTGAATGAGATCACGATATTTCGTACACCTTTCACCACAGGATAAAGAACTGTGGAGCTTTTTGCATTTCCTGATGAAGTAAAGGTGATCTGAAAAGGATACACCGGATCATCGAATCTCCAGCTACCGTCTTTACTGGTAATGAAGGGCACCAGGTTGGTAATGGTATAAGCGCTGTCGGAAAATTTTATGCGAAAGTCAGCAAAGCCAAACCGGTCAGTAAGGTCTGTACCATTTCGCAGGGCCTTTATAATTTTCCAGCTACCGCTTATATCTTTTATGGGTTCATCCGGTGTTGCCACCTTCTCTTTTTTGCAGGAGAAAAAAGTAAGCAACAACAGGCAACCGGTGATACTTATAAATTTTTTCATAATAGCAGTATATGATTTATTGATAGCTAATTTTAATACAAAGGGTTTTGCACCAGCTCAGGTGATTTTGCTATTTCTTTTAATGGTATTGGCCACAGGTACATCGCTTTTGAAAAATTATGTTTTCTCACATTGAAAACGTTGTAGGTTACTGCTGCTCCATTTCTTTTTACCTCCATACCATGCATTTGCAGGTTTTCAGTTTGCTCCGCAATCATCCAGCGGCGTACATCAAAAAAACGATGACCCTCATAAGCAAGTTCCAATCTTCTTTCCAGTTGTATGGCGCTACGCATTTGATCCCTACTAAGTCCGGCAGGTAATGCGTAAGGTCGCAGGCCGGCTCTATTTCTTATTGCTTCCACCGCCAGGTACACTTCTGAATTAGGTCCGAAAAATTCATTAGTAGCTTCCGCAAAATTTAAAAGTATCTCTGCATACCTGATCAAAGGCAGGCAGCGTGAACTCTCATTCAAGCTGTTGTTGATCACAGTCGGATCCTCCATTTTAAAAATGTATAAGCCGGTAGGCGTGCCTTTAAACACAGCGTCACCACTGGCTGCCACCGGTGGGTTGGCGGCGCTGTTGGTATATAGCAATAAAGGGCTTGGTTGGTTAGCGCCAAATATGGTTCTTAATGTAGAGTCGTGAATGATGGTGTAATTGAGCCTTGGATCCCTGCTTTGATATGGTTGATTTGGATCGTATCCCGAAGCCGGATCGGTAATGGGTAAACCGTTCTCCATTGGAAATGCATCTACCAGTTCCTGGTAGGGAAACGGTCCGCCACTACCGCCTCTTGATGGAGGATCCCAAAGGGATTCGAGGTATTTATTTTGCCCCATCATCCTGGACAGTATGAACTCTGTAGTGTAGCGTTTTGTAAACAACAACTGAAACCCATATCCTTTAGCGCCCGGTATGCTGGTGGAATCGTAGTAAAGATTATATGCATTCAACGCGATCACTGCTCGTGCTGCATCTGCCGCCAGCTTCCACCTGTTTGGGTCGCTATCGGGGTAAGCCACAATTGATGCTGCTTCGCCCCCGCCGGATATACCAGCGTTGTTGAATAGGGGACTTGCTGCAAAAAGCAAGACCCTCGATTTTAAAGCGAGACAAGCGCCTTTACTGATGCGTCCATATAAAGAGCCAGTTTGTGTTGCAGGAAGATTTACGGCCGCCAGGTCACATTCTGAAATGATATAGTCGATGCATTCTCTATAAGTATTTCTTTTGACGGGAATAGCATCACCTGCATTGTAGATGCTATCACCAATTAAAGGCACCCCGCCATAATGTTGCAGCATCATGGCATAATACCATGCTCTTAAAAAACGGGCTTCTGATTCTGTTTGTAATTTTAGAGAAGCAGTGAAAGGTATCGTAGGCAGGTGACGTAAAAACTGGTTTACAGCACGGATGTTTGTATAAGGAATATTCCATGCATCGTCAGGTACGACAGTTGGATTTACCGACCCGGTGGCAAACTGCACAAAGCCATTGGTACTGGATGCATTAGGCCCTTCAGCTTCATCACTGGCGGCATCCAA
The DNA here is from genome assembly GCA_039922055.1 of Ferruginibacter sp. Lineage (GTDB taxonomy): Bacteria > Bacteroidota > Bacteroidia > Chitinophagales > Chitinophagaceae > Ferruginibacter. The sequence goes on along the minus strand of JBDSAP010000132.1, from coordinate 6,600 downwards.
ACCTGCGGCGAAGTTGCCTCCATTAAAGCGTCTCGGATCTGATGCAAAGCCAATATTTGAATAAATATTATTTAAGAAAGCCATTGAATTGGCACTGTCAGAAAAGGTGCTTCTCTCATTCAAACTCGACGTAACTGTTTGGTCGAGAAACCCATCTTTCTTACAGGATGTTACCAGGAATATCACCAGTAGCATGCAGGCAACATTTAAATAATGATCCTTTTTCATTGAGAAATATTTTTGCAATCGTTTTTATTTATCTATTAGAAATGACAACAGCCGTTTAACCAAAAAACATTTTTAAATACCATTATTTGATATATACAAAAAAGCAATTAAAAATTTCCAAATACATGCTATGAATTAAACAAACAGCGAAGGGTTAGATAAAATATAGCAATCAATCCTTGTATCGTTAATATAAAGCCGGCGGAGATCAGCATTTATAATTTTGTTATAATGTGATAGAATTTTGTTCAGCGCAATGTACAATCGTTCGTATTTGCTTTACAAAATCTCATCCAATATTTTTTCGTTCCTGCAAATTGACTTGATTATTTTTTTTGTTGACGGATTTTTTGTGTCATTATTTTACCGATTTGTCTCAATTATGCTAAAGAGGTACAAACATCGCAAAACGAAAAAAAATATTTAGTATTTTCATCGAATGTTAGTTGGTATAAAAATGAGGCTGGCCTTGCTACCGGCACTTATCATAACATCTTTTCAGCTTACTTTTTGTCAGCCTTATTATTTTACGCATTACCAGGTAGAAAACGGTTTGTCTAATAATGCAGTGATGTGCAGCCTGCAAGATCACCATGGCTTTATGTGGTTTGGTACAAGGGATGGCCTTAATAGATTTGATGGATTAACCTTTAAAATTTTTAGAAACAATCCCGACGATAGTACCACTATTGGAAGTAATGCTATTACCGGATTATACGAAGATGATCATGACAGAATATGGGCTGCCACAGAGAAAGGAATTTATAAATATGATGAAACCACGGAGAAATTTACCCAGTTAAAAATAGCAGGTAATTACTCTATCAGGAATTTAAAAGTGATCGGTGATGAGGTTTGGTATATTTCATTGTACAACCTTTATCGTTATAATGAAAAAACGGGCGTTGTTACAAGCTTCGGTATCAACAAGGAAGTAACCGCTTATTGCCTGATGAAAAATAATACCTTGTGGATGTCTACTTCTTCGGGAACCATTGCCAGGTATGATTATAAACAAGGTAGTTTCACGGAATACGATTTATTTAAAAAGTCACCAAACTCAGTGTCGAAATGGATAGAATCAATTTTTGATACCGGCACCGGCATCTTGTTGATCGGAACATTGAATGAAGGGTTGAAATCTTTTGACATAAATAGTTTAAACTATAAAGATGAACTGACTTTTAATCCGGACAAAACAGAGATCATCGTTCGTGAAATAATTGCGATCAATGCTGCTGAATATTGGATCGCCTCGCAATCCGGTATTTATATCTTAAACATACAAACGGGTAAGTACAAACATTTAACGAGGGAACAAAATAATCCCTATTCACTGTCTGACAATATTGTGCATACCCTATGCAGGGACAATGAAGGAGGCATTTGGGCAGGCACTTATTTTGGTGGCATCAATTATTATCCGATGCAGTATGTCAATTTCAAAAAATATTTCCCAATGTCCTGCACCAACTCCATCAGCGGCTATGCAGTTCGTGAAATTTATAATGATAAAAATGGCAAGCTCTGGATTGGAACAGAGGATGCAGGACTAAATAAATTTGATCCGCAGACGGGCCTTTTTCAAAACTTTACAGACATTAGTAAACAAAGTATTTCCTATTCAAACATACATGGTTTGTTGATCAATGATGACAGAGTGTGGGTGGGCACCTACCTGCATGGTCTTGATGTATTGGATGTAAATACAGGAAAAAAAATCAGGCATTATAATACCGGGAATTCAGCGATCGGCAGCAATTTTATTTACACGCTATTTAAAACAAATGCAAATGAAATAATTGCAGGTACAGATAAGGGGCTTTATCAATACTTACCGGGGCAGGATAATTTTAAAATGATAACGGATGTTCAAAAAGTTTTTTACAGAACATTGTGCGAAGATGACGAAGGAACGATATGGGCAGGGACTTATAGCGATGGCGTTTTTTATTACAATAATAAAACCGGCAAACATGGGCAATATCTTTTGAAAGCAGGTAATCCATACAGTCTTCCCAGCAACCTTATCAATAAAATATTTAAGGATAGCAATGGCGCCATTTGGTTTGCCACGGAAGGTGGTCTTTGTAAGTATGATAAAAAACTGGATCGCTTTGAAAGGATCTCGGCCTCTGATGGCTTGCCTTCTAACGTGACCTACTCGATACTGGAAGATGAAAGAAAAAATCTGTGGATTAGTACATCCAAAGGGCTTGTATGTTTTTCGCCTTTGAGTAAGAAAATAAAAGTCTATACAAAATCAAACGGCTTACTTACAGATCAGTTCAATTATAGCTCAGCCTACAAAGACGATAAAGGACAGATGTATTTTGGGAGCGTTAAAGGCATGATCACTTTTTATCCCGACTCAATTGAAAGCACTACTTTTTCTCCGCCGGTTTTCTTAACAGGCTTCCAGGTGTATAATAAAGAATTAGCCATTGATGAAAAAGGTTCGCCATTAAAAAACTCTATTTCTTTTACAAAATATATTGAGCTTGCTTATTCCCAATCGTCATTCAGTATTGACTTTGCCGCTCTAAGTTTTAATACGCCAAACACCACCAGGTATATATATAAAATGGGAGGTCTTGATAAAGACTGGACGCTTCTTGAAACGAACCGCAAAGCCTACTTTACAGAGCTTAATCCCGGCACTTATACATTTAAAGTTTCTGCGCTAACCGGCGCTACCGGAAAGGCCGGACCGCCTGCCACACTTACCATTAAAATTTTGCCGCCAATTTGGAAAACATGGTGGGCTTATACCCTGTACGTTGTTGCGCTGCTATCGTTGGCTTTTTTTGTGATACGCCATTTTATTAACCGATCAAAAGAAAGAAACAAAAGAAAACTCGAACGGTTAGAGTTTGAAAAAGAACGGGAAAATTATAATGATAAGATTGAATTTTACATTAACGTGGCGCATGAAATACGTACGCCGCTCACGTTGATAAAAGGGCCTATGGAAAATATAATGGACCGGGCCGATCAAATACCTTTGATCAAAACAAGCCTCGAGATTATGAATAGAAATACGGACCGGTTGCTCCATTTAAGCAGCCAACTGCTCGATTTTAGAAAGGCAGAAATGAATGGTTTCCGGCTAAATTTTTCAAAAGAAGATATCTCTGCATTATTTAGTGATCACTATTTAAATTTCAAGCCCCTTGCTGAACAAAAAGAGATCAGCATTACTGTAAGTTTTCCGAAATCTTTTTATGCCTATATAGATACCGAAGCCTTCAACAAGATCATGAGCAACCTTTGGGACAATGCACTGAAATATGGAAAGTCAGTTGTTGATGTTTCGATGATCACTTATACCGATGATCGGGATGCCTATACCATTATTTTTAAGAACGATGGATATATTGTGCCTTATGATATGCGGGATAATATTTTTAAAAGCTTTGTTAGGGCAAAAGAAACTGCCAGGTTACCGGGAACCGGAATTGGGCTAACTTTATCCCGCTCGCTGGCCGAAATACATGGTGGAACGCTCGTTATGGATTTCGCTGATAAGAATATGAATACATTTATTTTAACGTTACCAATAAATCCAAAACAAGCCGGTTAATAACTATGCTATTTTACTTTGATTATGACTAAGCCAATAATTTTATTAGTTGATGACAACAAGGAAATTCTTGATTTTATCGAAAGTAATTTGATTGAAGATTATGAAGTAGTAAAATGCTTTGATGGTACTGAAGCATTGAATTTTTTAAAAGAAAATATCGTTCACTTAATTGTAAGCGATGTGATGATGCCGGTGATGGATGGCTTTGAACTATGCCGGCAAATAAAATCTGATGTGGAGTTGAGTCATTTACCATTTGTATTGCTTACCGCAAAAGATACGCTACAATCCAAGCTGGAAGGGCTTGAGCTGGGAGCAGATGCCTACATTGAAAAACCCTTTTCGCCCAAACATTTGAAAATGCAGATCGCTAATCTTTTAGCCAATCGAAATAAGATTAAAGAATATTTTGCCAACTCTCCCTTTGCTCATGTTAAAAGTATTGCTCACTCAAAAGAAGATGAGAAGTTTATGGTAAACCTTACCGCTATCATACTGGAACATTTGCAAGAACAGGAACTGGATGTGGAGCGGCTCGCCAAATATTTAAATATGAGCCGCCCTACATTCTACAGAAAAATAAAAGCGATATCAGATCTGACACCAAATGAGTTGATCAATCTTACCAAATTAAAAAAGGCCGCGGAATTATTAGCCGATGGTTCACATGGCATCAATTCTATTTCAGAATTTGTAGGCTATAGTTCAGTAAGAATTTTTGTTCGCAATTTTCAAAAGCAATTTTCCATTACGCCCGCGGAGTATATTAATTCAGACAAAATGAAAAATACCTAATCGTCGCTTAGCATTTCAAATATCTCTATCCGCAAATTCATCATTCATGTTTCCCACCTTATCTTCTTTGATAAAATTTCTTACCGGGGCAACTATATTATTACCGATACAAACATTTGGATTTTTCGTGGCGCTTGCATTCTGGCTATCCTACATCGTTTTTAAAAAAGAATTTTTCCGCAAAGAAAGTTTGGGTTTTATTCACGCTTTTCCAAAAGCGACCAGCAACCCAAAATTTGTTTTACCCGGATTGCTGTGGTATGCCGCAGGCGGTTTTATGCTGTGGTACAAACTCGTTTACGGCCTTCAACATTACCATGAACTTGTGGTTAATCCAGGTAATATTATTTTTTCGTGGAAAGGAAACCTGTTAGCAGGAATTGCCGGCGCATTGCTATTTGCAGGATGGTATTGGTTTCAAAAACAACAGCCTGCTGCAAGGCAGGAGCCAGCAATCAAATTAATTCACCCATATGAAGTTACAGACCGGATGTTGTTATGGTGCGCTGCCATGGGATTTGTTGGAGCATTGTTGTTTGCAAAGCTTGAATTCATTCATCAGCTATTTACAGAACCGCTTATATATTTCTCTACATTCAACGGGTTAAACTTTTTAGGAGGATTTATCTTCGGCGCCGGCATCTACATTTATCGCACAAGGAAAATGGGCATTCCTTTTTTGATCGGCGCCGATATTGGCAGCCCGGGAATTATGTTAGCATACGGTATCGGCCGCATGGGTTGTCATTTATCCGGAGATGGCGACTGGGGTATTGTGAATACGGCAACGAAGCCCGGATGGCTAAGCGCATTACCTGGTTGGGCCTGGAGTTTTACTTATCCTCATAATGTGATACACCAGGGAAAATATATTGAAGGCTGTACAGAGCAATACTGCAATGTATTAACGCAGCCTGTTTTTCCAACTTCATTGTACGAATCTGTTATCTGCCTTTTATTATTTTCAATCTTGTGGTTACTTCGTACAAGGATAAAAGCCTCCGGCCTCTATTTTTTCATTTTTATTTTAAGCCTGGGATTTGAAAGATTTTTTATAGAATTCATCAAAGTAAATCCCCGCTATTGTATTTCAACAATATGCCTTTCGCAGGCGCAGTACATTTCAATTTCATTTATGCTTATCGGAATTGGTGGAATCACCTGGCTAAGTTTGACTGGGAAAGGCCGCAAAAAATAAACCTTCATGTTGAAAGAGTTTGAACATCCTGTTCATCACCCACTACTAACATTTTCATGTTGCTAGTTAAAAAATTATATTGGCAATGCTATAACGAAAACAGCCCCCTCTCCTCCGGTTGTTTCTACTTTCAACTCTCCGCCATGTGCTTTGATAATATCATAAGCCAGCGATAAACCAAACCCGTTCCCTGCCCTGTTGGTTTAGTTGTAAAAAATGGTTGAAATATTTTGTCCAGTACTTTTTGTGGTATGCCGTTGCCGTTGTCTTTTACTTTTATCTCAACCTTCCTATCATATTTTTTTGTGCTCACTGAAACTGTTGGCTCGTAAGTTTCAGTAGCGTGATGGTTTTTAAAAACGGGATCGTCTGCCGCTTTCTTTTTCTCATCAACTACATAAAATGCATTCGTGATTAAGTTGAGAACTACTCTGCCAATATCTTGCGGAATAATATTGATGTTACCAATCGTTTCATCATAATCAGTTTTTAAAGTTGCATTAAATGATTTGTCTTTTGCCCTAAGGCCATGATAAGCCAGGCGTAGATATTCATCAGCCAGTGCATTGATGTTGGTCGGTTCTTTTTGTCCACTGCTGCTGCGGCTGTGTTGTAACATCCCTTTTACAATGGCATCGGCCCGCTTGCCATGGTGATTTATTTTTTCAAGATTTTGTTTTATATCAGTTGCAATAATTTTTGCTTCGCTAATATCGCCTTTGTCCAACTCTGTATTCATTTCATCAATGAGTTCATTGCTCACTTCAGAAAAATTATTTACAAAGTTTAACGG
>JBDSAP010000131.1:0-4857 GCA_039922055.1 Ferruginibacter sp. | reverse complement strand
TCAACGTTTTTGACTTTCCAATTCCCGTTGCTTAAAAAATCAATGATCGATTTTTTGTTATTTTTTATTTCGTCAAGAAGGCTTTTATCAATTTTCTTATTTTCCGGAACTTTCAGTTGAAGCTTGTCATCATTTAAAATGATCTCTATTCCATCGAGTTTGGCTAAATATAATAAATCAATAACTTTAGTAATCTCTTTTTCCATAATGTGGGGGGTCCTCTTATTCAATCAACGGCTGATATAGCAAGCCCGGGTTTTAAATGATCATTCGTATAACAATTATACATCTAATAGTTCAAATGAAGTGCCTGTTTTTTCCCTGGAATCGCCCTTTTCCTGTATTTGCAAATATCGGCTTAAATCGGCAATACAACTGAACTGGAACAGCAGTTGGATCGGCACGGATAACAGCAAATTCCTTTCAATATACGAAACCATCCGCATCGCCAAAAGGGAATTTCCCCCACTTTCAAAAAAGTTATCCTCAATACCCACCTGCTCCCTGCCAAGCAGTTCCTGCCATATTTCTACCAGTTTAAATTCAAGTCCATTCCTCGGCGCAACATACTTACTTTTCAACAAGGCCTCTTCTCCTGCTGGTGGCAATTTCTTTTTATCAATTTTGCCGTTGGGTGTCAGGGGAAAATCCTCCATCTCAACCCAAAGCGATGGGATCATATATGCGGGTAGCCTTTCTTTCAGATACTCGATCAATACCTGCTTATTAAAGCCCTCATTTTTAACGATGTAGCCCACCAGGTTCTTGTTCTCTTTTTTATCCTGGGTGGCAAGTACAACCCCTTGTTTTACAAGGCCACTTTTCTGAAGTACCATTTCTATCTCTCCAAGTTCTATTCTATAACCACGGATCTTCACCTGGTCATCTATTCTTCCGAGGTATTCAATATCGCCATTTTGAAGCCATCTCCCCAAATCACCTGTCTTGTAAATTTTTGAATTTTTAGCTTCGCTAAAGGGGTTTGTAATAAATTTTTCAGCCGTCAGAGCCTCCCGGTTCCAATACCCTCTTGCCAGCCCGGCGCCCCCTATACAAATTTCCCCACTAACGCCGGCAGGCATTAATTTGTTGCATTCATTTAAAATGTAAATGACAGTATTTAAAATAGGTTTCCCAATCAGCGGTATTTTATGCTCATCTTTTGAGGTTAGATGATAGTTGGTGGCAACCACGGTATTTTCTGTTGGCCCATAATTATTTACAAACGCATAGCTGATTCCTTCAAGGCTGGATACGGATAGTTTATCACCACCTGTAAGTAAATACTCCAAAGACAATTTTTTATGCCTGGATGCATTTACAAATTCCTGCACTACGGCTGTGGAAATAAAACTATGAGTAATTCCATTGCCAGTAAAAATGGATAATATTTGAGAAACTGACAATCGTTTATTATCGTCAACAATGTATAGTGGTGCACCTGCAGCGAGGTACGGCCATACTTCCCAGCCAAAAGCATCAAATCCAACACCAGCCATGGATGTGGCCCTGCTTGATGCAGTAACTTTAAATTCTTCGTTATGCCAGTTGATAAGATTTGTAAGGTTCCTATGTTCGATCATTACGCCCTTTGGTTGCCCTGTAGATCCAGAAGTGTAGATCACATAAACTAATTGATTTGGTTCTGCCTTACTATTTATCCCGGTTGCCGGCTGCTGGCTAATACTTGCCCAATCTTCGTCCACCCGGATAATTTCAAGCGTTTCCAATACTGGTATTTGTATATTTTTTTGGCTTAAAATTATTTTGGCCCCGGTATCTTCCAGCATGTATTTTATTCTTTCCGCCGGATAAACAGGATCAATGGGCACATAAGCGCCACCTGCTTTTAAAATACCAAGCATTGCTACCAATATCTCTGCCGAACGATGCATACAAACCGGTACGAGGGTTTCTTTGCCTACACCTTTCTCAATTAAATAATGAGCCAGTTGATTGGAACGTTCGTGTAGTTCTTTATAATCCATTTTTTGCTCGCCATATACTAAAGCCATTGCTTCGGGAGCTCTTAATGCCTGCTCTTCAAAAAGATCAATGACTGTTTTTTCTCCGGCGTGCTCATCAATGGGTTTATTAAATTCTGTCAGTACCTGTTGTTCTTCGTCGCTCGTCAGTATCGCAAGCTCACCTATTTTTTGGGCAGGATCAGCTATTATTGTTTTTATAAGATTGGTGAAGTGCCCCATCATTCGTGCGATGGTTTGATAACTGTACAAGTCAGTGCAATACTGGAAGGAGCCTTGCAATCCTTTTTCCGTTTCCGTTAAAACAACGCTCAGATCGAACTTGGTCGTTTCCTGCGGAAATGGTTCTCTCGATAAACGCACCTCACCCAATAACAACTCGGGCACCGCAGGTGTATTTTGCAATGCAAACATCACCTGGAACAGCGGGCTCCTGCTCATGTTCCTTTCTTTCACTACGGCATCTACCACTTTTTCAAATGGCACTTCCTGGTGGTCGTAGGCCTCCATTGTGGTGGTTTTTACCTGTACCAACAAATCATTAAAAGTATCGGTTGCATTCACGCTGCTTCTTAGGGCAAGTGTGTTGATAAAAAAGCCGATCAATTCCTCTACTTCCTGCTGCTGCCGCCCCGCTATGGCGGTGCCAACACAGATATCTTTTTGGCCACTATAGTGATGAAGTAATACTTTGAAAGCGGCGAGTAAGACCATGAATGGCGTAGCGCTTTGTTGCTGCCCTAACAACTGCAACTGCATGTATATTTCCTTATCCAACCGGAAGTTAGAAACGGCTCCCCGGCTGCTTTGAATAGCCGGCCTGGTATAATCCGAAGGTAATTGCAGAGGCGCAGTGTCCTGCAACTTGTCTTTCCAGTAATTCAATTTTTTCTCTAACTCATCCCCCTGTAGGTAGGTTCGTTGCCAGATCGCGAAATCAGCATATTGAACGGGTAGTGGCGTAAGTTGGGGCGCCCGGTGTTGAAGGTAAGATTGATATAATTCTACCACTTCCTTTACCAGCACGGATGTGGACCAGCCATCAGAAGCGATATGATGCATCGTAACTGCCAGTACATTTTCCTCGTCCCCCACTTTGACGATCGCAGCACGGATCATGTGATCCTTTGCCAGGTCAAATGGTTCGTTCAATAATTGCTTTAATAGAATTTGCAACTGAACGGGATGATCGCTATAGGTGGACCAATCAATAACATTTAATTGCCAGTTTCCGGGCTCCATAATTACCTGGAAGGGCTGGCCTTTATCAGCAATGATCACCGTTCTCAGGACTTCATGCCGGTTAACAATGGTTTTCAGTGAATGTGCTAAAGCCTCCATATTCAGATCGCCTTTCAACCGCAACACGGAGGGCACATGATATGGGACGCTGCCGCCGACCTGGTCAATAAACCAAAGCCGCTCCTGGCTAAATGATAAAGGAATTTGTGCGGGTCTTGGCTGAGATGGTTTAATTGGTGGAAGTGTACTTCTTCCGGACTTTTTCTCCAATTGCGCAATCAGTGTAGCAATGGTGGGATAATCAAATATATCGCTGATAGGTAGTTCAACCTGTAACTCTTTACGGATGGCTGAGATCAATCTTATCGCCAATAGTGAATGCCCACCCAGCTCAAAGAAATCATCATGAATGCCTACCTGCTCTACTTCCAGTACATCCTGCCAGATGGCTGCGAGTTTTTCTTCTGCCTCATTGCGGGGCGCTGTGTATTGATCACTTAATAATTCTGATGCATCCGGATCAGGCAGGGCTTTGCGGTCTACTTTACCATTAGCTGTTAAAGGAAGCGATTCCAATTCCATCAACAAGGCTGGTATCATGTAGTCGGGCAGTTTCCCTTTCAAATAAGAAAATATTTCGTCCCTGTCAAATTCGTATTCGGCTACTATATATGCTACCAGTCTTTTGTTGCCTTGCTTGTCTTCTCTTGCAAGCACTACTGCCTGTTTTACTAAAGCTGATTGTTGCAATACGCTTTCTATTTCTCCCAGCTCAACTCTATAGCCACGGATCTTTACCTGGTCATCTACTCTGCCTGCAAATAAAATATCGCCACCGGGAAGGTATTTTACCAAATCACCTGTGGCATACATCACCGGGCCATCTTTGCTGAAAGGATTTGGTATAAACTTCTCTTTTGTTAAGCCATCGTTGTTAAGATAACCTCTTGCAATACCATCGCCTGAAATATATAATTGACCCAACACTCCTACCGGGCATGGCTGCAATTCTTTGCTTAAGATATATACCTGGGTATTTGAAAATGGTTTCCCGATTGGGATGGTACCACTATACTTATTGCTATCGTTTACCACATGCAGCAGTTTGCCGATCGTAGTTTCTGTTGGACCGTAGTGATTGACAACGGTGCAATTTGACCCCGATAAACCAATATCTTCTACCATCTCTGCCTGTAGAGCTTCGCCGCCGAATACCAACAGCTTCTTTGGTAGTAACAGTTTTTCATCTTCACCTAATGCCTTCCAGTGTGACGGTACTATTTTCAAACAATCAATTTGATTGGCTTTAAAATACTGGTACAATACTGCTGCATTGCTGACTGTTTCTTTAGAAAACAAATGCAGCGCTCCACCAAATACCAGTGAACTAAATATTACTGTGTTGCCAAGGTCTGTAGCAATGGTTGATACCAATGCAAAAGAACGGCACTGATCAATTTTTGTTTTTTCATTTAAACCGAATACATAATCCACGAGGCTCCCGTGTTCGATCATTACGCCTTTTGGTTTACCTGTCGATCCTGAAGTATAGATCACGTAAGCTAAATCTTTAGGCGCTGGTGATGACCCGCTATTGGTTGTTGGTTGATTGTTCAAGCCTGCACCATCT
>JBDSAP010000130.1:0-9317 GCA_039922055.1 Ferruginibacter sp. | reverse complement strand
TTTCCGGATGATTCCAATTACCAGGTTTATGGCGGTGGTCGTAGTAAGGATGACTGGCGAAGAAGCAATACAGATTCTATCATTTCAATGCTGAGCAGGGTCATCAAAAAAGAGAACAGCAAATGCCAGTTTGGAATCAGCCCTTTTGGTGTGTGGCGCAACAAGAATAGAGATCCGGTCAATGGCAGCAATACAAATGGAGCCTCCAGTAATTATGACGACTTGTATGCGGATATTTTGCTGTGGTTAAAAAGCGGCTGGATCGATTACGTGGCGCCACAACTTTATTGGGAAATAAGTCATCCCGTAGCGCCCTACCTTACTTTGTTAGACTGGTGGAGTAATCATACATACGGTAGGCATTGCTACATCGGCCTTGGTATTTACAAAGCAAACAGCAATGCTGCGTGGAGAGATAATAACCAACTGCCAAAACAGATTCAGGCATTGAGGAATACTCCAAATATTAATGGAATGATTTTTTTCAGCAGCAGAACATTTGAAAAGAATCCCAATGGCTGGAGTGATTCGCTCCGGTTAAATTATTTTAAGGACCCGGTTGGAGTGCCGGAGATGCAATGGATCAAGTGATGTGTGATGTTTGATGTATGATGTGTGATGTGATTTTGATGAGCTGTATCATGGAAGTCGTTACCAGTGGCACAACCCAAAACAAAAAACCATAAACCCAAAACCATAAACCCAAAACCATCTATCCAATATTCCAACTAATATTTCCGTCCTTTTCATCTTTTATTTCAATGCCGAGGGTAACCAGTTGTTTCCTTATTTTATCAGATGTGGCGTAATCTTTTTTTGCTTTTGCTTCCTTGCGGATATCAATGAGCAGGTGCATTACACCGTCTAATATTTCACTATCAGCCGCATTTAATTGCCTTAACCCAAGGATATCTTCGAGAAAAGTTTTGAAACCATCTTTCAATGATTGCAAAGTAATTGCTGAGATAGCATCGATGGCAATATGGCCATCCTTAAGAGAATTTATTATTGGCGCCAGTTCAAACATATTAGCAAGTACTTTGGCAGTACTGAAATCATCATCCATAAATTCTTCAAACTCATTTACCAGTTTTAATATACGAGAATCTGTCTCTTCATCCTTCGCAGCGCCGGCGGCAGAAGGTTCCAGTTTTTTCAATACTTCGTAAGCCTCCCATAATCTTTTTAAAGCTTTTTCACTGGCTTGCAAAGCTTCGCTGCTAAAATCAATGGGGCTGCGATAGTGGCTCTGCAAAATGAAAAACCGAATGGTCATGGGGCTGAAGGGCTGGGTAAGCAATGGGTGTGTGCCATTGAACATATCCGTAAGCCTGATCTGGTTGTTGTAGCTCTTACCCATCTTACGGCCATTTACCGTGATCATATTATTATGTATCCAGTACTTTGCCGGTGCATGATGATTGCAGATGGTACTTTGCGCTATCTCACTTTCATGATGAGGAAATTGCAGATCCATACCGCCGCCATGTATATCAAATTCAGCGCCGAGGTACTTGGTAGCCATTGCAGAGCATTCAATGTGCCAGCCAGGGTAACCCTCACCCCAGGGACTTTTCCATCTCATAATATGCTCAGGCGCAGCGGATTTCCATAAGGCAAAATCTGCCTTGTCACGCTTCTCTTCCTGTCCGTCAAGTTCACGGGTTGTTTCCAGGAGGTCGTCAATCACTCTGCCACTTAGCTTTCCATAATCATGTGTTGCGGCATATTTTTTTACATCGAAATATACTGAGCCATTTACTTCGTAGGCGTATCCTGCTTCAATGATTGTTTGTATCATGTTGAGCTGTTCTACAATATGCCCGGTAGCGGTTGGCTCAATACTTGGCTCTACGCAATTGAATTGCAGCATCGCCCAATGAAACAGGTTGGTATATTTCTGTACCAGCTCCATTGGTTCCAGCTTTTCGAGCAAGGCTTTTTTTGTGACCTTATCTTCAGGGTCCCGGCCTTCTTCTTCAAAATGCCCGGCATCGGTAATATTGCGGACGTAGCGTACTTTATATCCTTTAAACGTGAGGTAGCGATATACAAAATCGAAGGTGATATAAGGCCTTGCATGACCAAGATGACTTTCACCACTAACCGTAGGACCGCATACATACATACCAACATGCCCCGGTACGATAGAGGTAAAAATTTCTTTTTGGCGTGTATAAGAATTATAAACTTTTAAAGGCATCTCAAACTTAGTTTTTATGTTTCTTGCCAGATTGTTATTTGACTTTTCCGTTGATCGTTTTCACGAAGAGAGATTTGTTTTATAACATACCAAGCAACAATGAACGATGTAGATTTTTCTTTGATTTGTATAAGCAAGATATCACTGGCGACTCTTGCTTTTTGTGGTGAGCAATTAAGCCATACAGCATGTACAGCGGCAAAAAAGAAATTGATATCTGTGGGTTTGTAAAAGCATCATGTCTGCAAATATAGGATTTTAACCTAATCCTTTAAATGGCTGATATCTGCAATTATCGGAAAATGGTCGCTGAGTTTTTTGGGTATCCTTACATATTGATTTACCGCGTAGCGTTTATCAACAAAAATATGATCGATGCGTAATGTTGGAGCAATGCCACTGAATGTGCGACCTATTCCAAAACCTTTTTTTACAAATGCATCCTGCAAACCATCTCCAATTGTTTCGTAGGAATAAGAGTTTGGCACATCATTGAAATCGCCGCATACAACTACCGGGTATGGGCTCTTATCTATTTCTTCTTTTACATGGCCGGCTTGTATGCGGCGCTTCAAAAATCCGTTTTTTAATTTGCTTATCAGGCTCTTCGATTGTACCAGCCCGGTATCCGTTTTTATTGATGGGTTATCGATATACTTTAGATTGACAGTGGAGAATCGCAACGATTGTAAATGAAGATTGAAAACTCTGATGGTATCCGTTTCTTTTACGATATCCACATATTGAAATGTAGAGTTATAATCATTGGGAAAAAAGCGAAGGGTTTGCTTGTTGATAATGGGATATTTCGAAAAAATGATGAGCCCGAAATGTTGCTGGTTCATAAAATTTTCTTTGTAATTATAGCTGTACAGGTAGTCGGGAAAATTGAGCTTATTGGCAAATTCGAAAATTGAGTAGAAAGTGTATTGCTTGTAGTAAGGCGTATTAAGGTCAGCCAGTGTGTCGCCGCTCACCATTTCCTGGAAGCAAGCCACGTCGGGTTGATATTGGTTTACCAGGTTGATCATTTCCTGGTAAGTGTTCGGATTTGTTTTTGACTTCATAATATCAAATTGTGCCACGTTCCAACTCATCACCCGCAAATCGGAAGGTGACTTCTGGATGTTGAAAGGCTGTGATAATCGCAATGGGATAATATTGGTAATATGCTGGAAAGAAACTGCAACGGTGATTATAAAAATAGTTGCCCATCCTGGTTTCACAAACAACCAAAAAATGAAAAAAATAAACAGAACGATTAAAAGATAAAAAAGCGCCAGGGTTAAAAAACCAATCGGCCACCAAAAAGCTGCGGAAAAGATCTCATTGTAGCAGCCCGCCAAAAATAGCAGCGCCACTAACAGGTTGGAAAGGATAAAAAATCTTTTTGTAAATCTGCGAAAAATGCTTTTTGGCATAGCATAAAGATACTGGATGCCAAATTAAATTGTTTAAAAGAACTGTTACAAAAAATATTGTAAACCAATACAAATGGAGCGGAAAAATTAGGAGAGATGATCGACGACTTTATATAATTGTGATCTACAGATCTTCTTCAGCAGCTCTTTTTAAAATGCTTTTTTCTTCGTCAGTCAAAAAATGATAGCCCTTCTGGTTGATCTTGTCCAGTATTTCGTCAACACGTTGCTGGGTGATGTTGGAAGTTTTTTGATATGGTTTTCTTCCTTCGGATTTGTAAAAAACTTTTTCTTTAACCGAGGTAGGTTCATTCTTTTTGTAAGGATTAAAAAGGTTGATGAACCAGCTATATAAATTATTCATCCATATACTTCCGTCTTTACCTTTTCGTAACAGGTACACAAATAGTAACCCTGCAAGACCGCCACCTAAATGGGAGAAACTGAAAGCCATGTTCGAGGATGAAACTCCTGCATAGTCAATGAGTATGTAAATAACGGTAAGCACCCAGATAGGTATGCCACCATTCAAATTTTGAAAGAAACGATAATGAGGTACCAGCGCTGTTGTTGCAACCGCTACAGCCATGGTTGCGGCATTGGCGCCTATCATTACCGAGCTGCCGGCATGAGGCCTTAGTGACGGAATTAGATAGAATGATAATAAAAAAACAAACGCGCCTGCCAGGCCGCCATAAATGTAAATGGGGATCAATTTTTTATTACCTGTAATTTCCTGTAAAATGAAACCGAAAGACCACAGCCATAACATATTGGTTAAAATATGCAGCACCTTTATGTCGCTAAACATGTAGGTAAGAATGGTCCACGGACGTTCACTGAGAGTGGTAAGATTGGAAGGCATTTCAAAGTACTGAAGTACTTTTGTATCAAACGCGACATCGCCTGGTTGAAAAAGAAGATAGATGAATTTAATGGTGATAAGAAGCAGGAAAAATATAACGTTAATAGAAAACAATGCAACAAGTGCATTTCCATCACTCCCCAGTGTTATCCTGTTTCGGGACCGCTTGTAATCCCGGTATCTTTCTGACTCTCCCATTAAAAAAGGTTATATATTCAAATTTACAAACACCTTGCCAACAAAGGCTGTTAAGTTTTTAGTAAAACGTTTTTTTGTTTGTTTTGTTCCAATAAAAAACAATCAGGAATCCAATCAGTGCTCCGCCCAAATGGGTAAAGTGACCGACATTATCGCCAGCAGAAGGATTCACACCGGAAAATAGATCAATCAAAATAAAAACGGGTATTACATATTTCGCTTTTACTGGAACGGGTATAAATAGCAAAAGTAATTCTGTGTTTGGAAACAGGTAAGCGAAAGCAGCCATCACACCCATTATGGCCCCGGAAGCGCCAAGCATTGAATATTCATTTTTATAAGCTTCAACAAGCTGTAAATGATCTAGTCCAGTCCTCGAAGCGGCTTCCAGTCCGGCCGAACTTTTAGCAAATATCTCTGCGCTAAATGGTATTGATAACTGGGTTAATATGCCTGCTCCTAAACCACAAATAAGATAAAAAATTAGGAAGCGTTTTGAGCCAATATAATTTTCCAGTGTACTTCCGAAAATAAACAACGAAAACATATTGAAAAATATATGACCAACCCCATGCGTGTCATGCATGAACATGTGTGTAATTAATTGATGAGGCATGAACGAGGGTGAACTGAAATAATGTAATGAACCCCAGTCAGTAGCAGCCGGGATCGATTGCTGAGCAATAAAGACCAACACGTTAATGATAATAAGATTCTTAATAATGGGTGTAATTCTTTGCATCCTGCGTATTTAAATTAGAATGCAATTTCGGGATTGTTATTGGATTTACTTTCCCGGAGATCCAATTTGTGATTCTGTTGCGAATCGTTCTGCGGAGTAATCTATCTGTATGCCAACTCCAGTTGCGCAAGCAATTTATTTTTTAATTCAGGTTCAATAAATGCAACCTTCAGTGCATTTACATTGCATTGATAGAAATCATTCTTTGTCCAACCGAATGTGTTCTGCAATTTTTCGTATTCCCTGTTCATTGTAATGTTTGTAATGGTGGGCGCATCGGTGTTCACATTCAACGAAACGCCTGAACGGTACAGTTCGTCAATCGGGTGATCTTTATATGAATCGTACAAGTTTATTTGTACATTGCATGAAGGGCATATCTCCAAATGGATATTATTTTCACGCAAGTGTGTTACCAGCTTTGGATCTTCAATGCTTCTTACACCATGGCCTAATCGGGTCGGTTGAAGCAAGTCCAGGGTTTCCCACACACTTTCAGCGCCCCTCGCTTCACCGGCATGAGCGGTATATGGAATTCCTTTTTGTTTCGCATATTTAAAAGCGCTGATGTGATTGTCAAGAGGAAATCCCGCCTCATTTGCTGCAATGTCAAAACCCGCTACCATGGTATGGGTAAATTGTTCTACCAGGCGCACCGTTTCCATACTTTGTTCTTCCGTGTAATGGCGAAGGGTACAAAGGATGATCCTTGCTTCAATACCAGTTTCCGTGATTGCAGCTCTAAATGCAGCTTCGGTATAAGCCACCACTTCATAAGGAGTTAGCCCTTGCTCAAGGTGTTGCAGAGGCGCAAACCTTATTTCTGCATAGAGTGTATTATTTGCAGCCAGTTGTTTAAAAAGATCATGCACCACCAGCTCCAACTGCTCTTTGGTTTGCATCAGTTTATACCCCTTGACCGCTCGGGTTAAAAAATCTGCCAGGTGTGTACATTTTGGCGGCGCAATAAATTGTTGCTGGTATGTCTCCAGCGTAATTGAAGGATCGATTTTTGAAACCACTTCATAACTCAATCCACAGTCGAGGTGCAGGTGCAGTTCTACTTTTGGTAGTTGATGTATATCCATCATTTATATTTGAACCTATGAAATCTATTGAAGTAAAAAAGGCAAAATAGCTGAGATTGTTTGCACACTCCGAAAATTTGGATGCTCCACATGGTGTTCAACATTTTCGTGCGCCCATGTGGTGTGATAAGGAATATGAATACCGTGACCACCAATTGACAACACCGGAAGCACATCCGACTTTAGCGAATTACCCAGCATCAAAAATTGGGAGGGTTGAATATCAAGGTGCTTGATCAGCTTACTATAATCCGCTTCCTGCTTATCACTCATAATTTCAATATGATGGAAATAATGTTCGAGCCCCGATTTTTTTAGCTTGCGCTCCTGGTCGAGCAAATCACCTTTGGTAGCAACCACCAGCCGGTAATGCCCCTTCAATGCTTTCAATACTTCTTCCACCCCTTCCAATAATTCTATGGGTTTTTCCAACAACTCTTTCCCATATTCTATTGCCTTTGATAACACCTCTATGTTCAGTGTGTTATTTGAAATGCGCAAACCTGTTTCGATCATGGAAAGCATAAATCCTTTTACACCATAACCGTAGAGTGGCAGGTTTTGAATTTCTGTTTTAAATAACTCTTTGGCAAGCGTATGTTGCGGTAAATAGTCTTCGAGCAAGGAGCAAAATCTCTTTTCAATTTCCTGGAAATAAGGTTCGTTTATCCAGAGTGTGTCGTCAGCATCAAATGCGATTACTTTAATATCCATAACGGAAATTTTTATAGGTAATAAGCTCTTCGTCCATTTATTCATTCAGCCTTAACAGCACCACGCATTCAATATGGTGAGTATGTGGAAACATATCGACCGGTTGAATTTTTTCAACACTATACTTTGCACTGAGCAATCCAAGGTCCCGGGCCTGTGTGGCTGTGTTACAACTTACATACACAATTTTTGGCGCCGCAATATCCAGTAATTTGTTTACCAGTTTTTCATGCATGCCGGCCCGTGGCGGATCGGTAATAACTACATCGGGCCTTCCATGTGCAGCAAAGAACGCATCATTACAAACATTGATAACATCGCCTGCAAAAAATTCGGCATGATTGATATTATTGATCGATGCATTTATTTTTGCATCTTCAATGGCTTCGGCTATTGCCTCCACGCCTATTATCTTTTTTGCCAGCTTGCTTACAAAAATACCAATGCTTCCGGTACCACAATAAAGATCATACACAATTTCATTGCCGGTAAGCCCTGCAAAGTCCCTTGTAATACTATACAGCTTTTCAGCCTGTTTGGTATTGGTTTGAAAAAATGATTTAGGACCAATCTTAAATGAATAGTCTTCCAGTTTTTCAATTACAAAGCCTTTACCGAAATATACTACCGGTACAAGATCATAGATTGTATCATTCCATTTAGGATTGATCGTGTATAACAACGTGCTGATAGAAGGCACCTGTTCTAAAATATGATCCAGCAATTTTTTAGTGGCGGCTTCATCCTCATAACCAAGACAAATATTAACCATCAATTCGCCGGTAGTACAAAAACGTATAATGATATTTCGCAGCCAGCCTGTATGTTGTTTGATATCATAATAAGTGTAGTTATTTGCCAGGCAAAAATCACGGATGCTGTTACGGATCGTATTATTCACATCATCCATCAGATAGCATTCCTTAATGTCGATGATCTTATCAAAGATGCGGGGAACATGATAACCTAAAGCCCCAGGCCCCCCCGCCCCTGAAGGGGAGCCCGGAGACTCCGCTATTTCAGCAGAGTGTTCGGAAGTTAAGTTGTCCGGAGACCCTTCTATTTCAGCAGAGTGTTCGGAAATTAAGGTATCCAAAGTCCCCTCCATGGGAGGGGATTTAGGGGAGGCCGGTGATTTAGGCGACGCTTCCTTTTTCGGCAGCGTCCTAATCTCCTCCTCTGTTAAATACCGCTTATTGCTAAACGTAAACTCAAGTTTATTTCTATAATGAATGGTATCGGCACTTCCAACAATTGGCATCATTTCCGGTAACGAAATTTTACCGATGCGCCTGAAGTTTTGAGCAACTTCCTGCTGTTTGTATTCTAATTGTTTTTCATAAGGCAACATCTGCCATTTACAGCCGCCGCAGGTTCCAAAGTGCATACAAAAAGGCGTGGTACGTTCTTTTGAATATTCGTAAAACCTGGTGGCCTTTCCTTCTCCAAAGTCTTTTTTATTGGTGCTTACAAATACATCCACCACATCGCCGGGCACGGCGCCCTCAATAAATATCACTTTTCCATCCTGCCTGGCCAGCGATTTACCTTCGGCTGCATAGCCCGTAACCGTTACCTTTTCAAGCAAAAACTTTTTTCTTTTCACGGCTGCAAAAATAACACGTCCTTGGATGATATTGCTGAAAACACCCGAATGAATTATTTTGTTAACGAAGTGTAATAAAACCAACCCCGTTCAGCGTTAATGTGCTTTAACAGTTGTTTTTAGATACTTTTGTAACCATATCACTTAACTAATGAAACTATTTTTTACGATTTTCCTGGCGGCTTTTACAGCCACGATTGCAACCGCTCAAAACTTCACAGTTACGCTGCATGCTCCGCAGTATAATTCAGGCATTGCGTACCTCACCTATCACATGGGTAAAAATCTGAACGTTGAAGATTCAGCGGCCGTAACCAATAAAGGCGTGGCAATATTTACCGGCAAAAGAAAACTCGTTCCCGGCATTTATGCAATGGTGATGCCAGGCAAAAGAATTACTATTGATTTTTTGGTTGATAAAGAACAGGTGATCACCGTAAAAGTTGATACCACAGACATTATCAATAAAACTGTTGTTAC
>JBDSAP010000129.1:0-34063 GCA_039922055.1 Ferruginibacter sp. | reverse complement strand
AATGCAGTGGCTGCCAATACCAGCAGCGTAACAAAGATCGCCAGGTTTCGACGGCTATGGCTTTCTGCCTGCGGCGTTTCAAACGAAATAATTTCTTCCTTTTTTTCTTTTGGCTGTTTGGGTATGTCATCAATCTTTGGTGAAACAAAATGTCCCGGTATAAATTGGTATTCTCCCGCCTGGCTTTTCTGAATGGTGCCTACGCCTTCTATCACCAATGGCCTTCCTATATTCAAAAATTGCTTGGCAAGCATCACGTAAGAGTCGAGGTCTGCAGAAGCGAGGGGTAATATTTTCCTGGTGTGTTGAACAATGTATTTTATAAGGGATTCATCTTCTTCAGCCCTAAGGTTATATTCAAATTTGAAAGCATTATCAGGAATTCTAAAGTCTTTGTTTTTCTCATTTTCAGCAGGCAGTATAACGGAAGGATCTAATCTGAAAGTACCAATTCCCTGGAGAGTTACTTGTTTGCTGGTGTATAGGTGTTGAACGATTAGTTGCTCTATTTTCACGAAAAGTTAATTGACGAAATCAAACCTACTTAATATTACCCACTTTGCAAAACCGCAATCTTTAAATGTTAACTTTGCGCAATGATCAGTGAAAAGGAAAAGGAGTTTCTTCATTACTGGGAACGTAACAGGGAAACTGAGAAGACCTTTGTAAGCAAGCTTATGAGAGGGTTTCCAATGGCGTTGTTATTTGGCCTGCCTATTATTTTATCCGTTATAATAGTAAGAATATTTATTCCAGCATGGTTTATGAAGATATCACAAACATCTCCGGGTACGTTCGTTACGGTGATCATTGCAATGCTTATCCTGATCGTTTTTTATTCATTTTTTCGCATGCAATACAAATGGGAAATGAATGAGCAGTTGTACAAGGAATTAAAATCAAAAGAAAATAAATCAATTAAAGATAAACAAACAAATATTCACTAATTAAAAACAGTATGTACAGAAAATTTTTATTTATTGTTGCTCTGCCTATGGCGATAATATCATGTAGTAAATCCGATAAATCCTGTGGCCTTACACTTTCTACCGATACAGCTCCTGCTTCGGAAGTTGCCGATGTACAAGCTTATCTTACCTCCAAGTCTATTACTGCCGACCAGCATCCCAGCGGGCTGTTTTATAAAATTCACCAACCGGGTTCAGGAGACGTACCCGGCGCCTGTTCAGTAGTAACGGTTAAGTACAAAGGCAGTTTATCGAATGGTACCGGTTTCGACAGCAGTTATAAAACCAGCCCCAATGGTTATCCCTTTACTCTAGGCGATCGCTTAATAGCCGGCTGGCAGTTGGGTGTGCCTTTAATAAAAAAAGGAGGATCTATCACATTGTATATACCTCCATCACTTGGTTATAAAGCTGCCGGAAGCGGCCCGATACCTCCCAATTCAATTTTGATCTTCAACATTGATCTTGTCGATGTTCAATAATTAAAAACATTCTTTGAGTCACGAAGCGATTTCAATATTTGACATGTTTAAGATTGGGGTTGGCCCCAGCAGCAGTCATACGCTTGGCCCATGGAAAGCAGCCCTTCGTTTTCTAACATCGCTGGAAGAAAAAAACATTTTGCAGCAGGTGAAAAATGTAAGAATATTATTGTATGGCTCCCTTGCCAAAACCGGCGTAGGGCATGGAACAGATGTAGCTGTTCAATTAGGGTTGAGCGGGGAAGATCCTGTAACATTTGAAGTAGACAGGATAGCAGCGAAAATGAATGATATCCTGGGGATGAATAAACTGTTGCTCGGAGGGAGGCATGAGATTGATTTTATTCCTGCTGAAGATATCGAATTTCTTTATTCTGAATCATTGCCGCTCCATCCAAACGCATTGACTTTTTTGGTGTCACTACATGATGGAAATAATTTAGCCGAAACCTATTACTCAATTGGCGGTGGCTTTGTTGTAAAGGAGGGTGAGTTGTCTGACAAAAGCAACCAGGTAGTATTGCCATTTCCCATCAATACTGCAAACGACCTGCTGCACTGGTGCATGAAAACGGGACTAAGTATCAGCGAGGTGGTAATGGAAAATGAACTTGCCTGGCGCAGTGAAAAAGAAATAAGGGAACAGGTGTTGAATATCTGGCGGGTAATGAAAGAGTGCACTTACCGCGGATGCCATACTGAAGGAAATTTACCAGGAGGATTAAATGTAAAACGCAGAGGCGCCCAATTAAACAAGCGGCTTTTAAAAAGCCGTATTTATCATGATTATGCCGGATGGCTCTCCGCCATTCAACAGGGAGGTAAGGATTTCAATTATATCCTGGACTGGGTTAGTTGCTTTGCTCTTGCAGTAAATGAGGAAAATGCATCTTTTGGAAGGGTAGTAACGGCGCCAACCAATGGCGCCGCTGGAGTGATACCCGCAGTGCTGCAATATTATATTGCTTTTTGTGAAGATGGGAATTCCAATGAACGCATTCTGCAATTTTTATTAACTGCAAGCGAGGTTGGAAGCATCTTTAAAAAAGGCGCTACAATCTCCGCAGCGATGGGTGGCTGCCAGGCCGAGATTGGCGTGAGCAGTGCGATGGCAGCGGCGGCACTTACAGAATGTATGGGCGGCACACAACGCCAGGCATTAATGGCTGCGGAGATAGCAATGGAACATCATCTTGGATTGACTTGTGACCCGATCGGGGGCCTGGTTCAAATACCCTGTATTGAGAGAAATACAATGGGAGCAATAAAGGCTATTACGGCCTCGCAACTTGCATTGCAGAGCTCGCCGGATTTTGCTAAAGTAAGTTTGGATGGTGTTATCAAAACCATGTGGGATACTGCCCTGGATATGAATAGCAAATACAAGGAAACGGCAGATGGTGGGTTGGCAATAAATATTCCGATTAGTTTGAGCGAGTGCTAAAACTAATGCCTTGAAGACGACTACCTGATCCAGTTAAATTGATATTCCAGTCTTGGTTTTTGGCTTCGGCCTGCAACTTTTCTGAAGCGCTCCGGCAAGGCCATTAAATAATCTCTCGCTCTTTCTGCTTTATCATTCAACTCCGTGAGATCGCCGATTTTCCATTCTTTGATCAGGGAATCTAATATGTCGGTATAATCCCAGGTGGTATATACTCCAAGCCGCTGGGCGGCATCGCTGAAATGGTCGAAAGCCTGCCCGATCTTTTCGCCTGACTGGCGAAGAAAATGTGCAGGCATCACTATTTTCTTACGCATCATATCTTCAAAAGCAAGCAGCATTTCACTGGCATCCAATTCAAAAATTTTAGCAACAAAACTCTTATATGCTTTGGCATGCCTTGCCTCGTCTGATGCAATTACACCACAAATTTTTGATAGCTGTGAACAGCCATGCGATTTAGCAATAGTAGCGGTCCGGCGGTGAGATATATTTGTTGCCAGTTCCTGGAAAGAAGTGTACACAAAATTTCTGTACGGATCTCTGCCTGTGCCGATATCAAAGCCATCCGCTATCAGGTATTGTGTGCTGATCTCCATTTGCTTCATGTTGATGCGTCCGCATAAATAAACAAATTTATTAAGCAGATCGCCATGGCGGTTTTCTTCCGCAGTCCACATTCTTACCCATTTGCTCCATCCTTCCGGTTTCATTTTATCGATGCCCGCTACATCGGATAGCCAGCTTTGGTAAGTTGGTAAAGCTTCCTCCGTAATAATATCACCAACCAAAACAGCCAGGTAATCATAAGGCAGCTCCTTGCATTGAGTTTGTAATTCCTTTAATTCCGCGGTAAAATTTTCAGAGGAGCTATCAGGCAAAAAATCGCTGGGCTGCCAGTTGGTATCTATATTTTTCAAAAATTCATCTATGATACTTTCAATATCTTTTTCGAGGTGAGTCATTACCTCTATGCGTACATGCTTCTGGTTCATTTTTGCGTGCTGATTTATTAAATGCGAATCCATCCTCTGCCTGATTTAATTTGGTATGCAAGTTTCAATAGAAGGGTAGTATTTAAAAACGTTAACTAAAAGGAGGCAATTTAAATGCCATACTTCCTTTTTATATCACGGTCGGTTTCTCTTTCTTTAATCGATTCCCGCTTGTCGTATATCTTTTTTCCTTTACCTAATCCTATTTCCATTTTAAACAAACCTTTTTCTGTAAGAAAAATTTTGAGAGGAATAATTGAATAACCTTTTTCTTTTGTTTTTGTTTCCAGCTTTTGAAGTTCCCGTTTATTCAATAAAAGTTTACGCTCCTGCATTGGCTCGTGATTATTGTAAGTGCCAAAGCTATACTCTGAAATATGAAGGCTTTTCACATACAATTCTCCTTTGTCAAAAAAACAATAACTGTCATTAAAACTTGCCTTACCTGCACGAAGGCTTTTTATCTCGGTTCCTGAAAGCACAAGACCAGCAATATATTTGTCTTCAAAAAAATATTCATGATATGCCTTTCGATTGCTGATTTCCAAACCTGTAATTTTTGCAAAAATACATTATTCAACAGGCATAAATTCCATTTAATATTTCCTGCTTTATACAAAATATTTTTCATTTAGAATGAAATGGTTGTTATATGTAATTATCTTTTAACACGAAAGATGAGCAAGAAAAATTTATGGGCTATGATTGTCCAATTGGAATAAAGCATTTCACCATAAAAAAGCAGTTACACCCAGTGCAACTGCTTTCCAAAATAATTTATTGACACTTAATTTTTAAACAATACCAATAAAGTGGCGAGTCGTTGTTTCAGATCTTTGCGGTTAACAATAAAGTCCAGGAAACCATGCTCCAATAAAAATTCGCTCCGCTGAAAACCCTCCGGTAGATCCCGTTTAATAGTTTCCTTAATTACACGGGGACCGGCAAAACCAATGAGAGCGCCGGGTTCACCACAGATGATGTCGCCCAACATAGCAAACGATGCGGTAGTGCCGCCAAATGTAGGATCGGTACAAAGTGAGATGTAAGGGATCTTTGCATCAGTTAGCTGCGAAAGTTTACCGGAAGTTTTTGCTAATTGCATCAGTGAAAATGCGCTCTCCATCATGCGTGCACCACCGCTTTTATTGATGATCATAAAAGGGACCTGGTGTTTTATACAATAGTCGCAGGCACGGCATATTTTTTCTCCCATTACACTTCCCAGGCTGCCGCCAATGAATTCGAAATCCATGCAAGCCACCACCAGTTCAGCGCCGCTAACATGTCCATGCGCTACGGTTATAGAATCATGTATGTCTGTTTTGGCGTATGTTTCCTCCAGTCTGCGGGAATATGGCTTCAGATCAACAAAACCTAGTAAATCTTTAGAAACCACATTTGCAAAAAGTTCTGTGTAGTGGCTGTCGTCAAATATGATCTCGAAATATTCGCCGCTGCCGATGCGGTGATGATAGTCGCACTTTGGGCAAACAAAATAATTTTCCCTTAGTTCTGTAATTGTGCAGGTGTATTTGCACGAAGGGCATTTGGTCCACAATCCTTCGGGAGCGTCCGCCTTATCTTTTGTGGGAGTAAGAATCCCTTTTTTAATACGTTTGAACCATCTGCGCTTTGTCTCCTCTGTTTCTCCATCTTCACCTGCAAGGTTGGCGTCAAAATCTTCTTCTTTTATCATCAAATTAAATTTACCCTGGCCCTACCAGGACCAGGGATTAATGATTAAATAAGCATTTATAAAATACAGCAAACAGCTTCTACGCCTATCGCCGCATATTTTGGAACTGACCTGTTATTAGTTGATGAAATTTTATGCATTCCTGTTGATACAATTCAGGTCATCAAAAGCTATTTCTAATCTTTTACCAAAAGTTTCTTCCCCCTTGCGTAACCACACCCTTGGATCGTAGTACTTTTTGTTTGGCTTATCTGCTCCTTCAGGATTTCCTAATTGTCCCTGTAAGTATAATTCGTTCTTTTTATAAGTTTGTAAAACGCCTTCCCAGAAAGCCCATTGAAGATCTGTATCCACATTCATTTTTATAGCGCCATAGCCAATTGCCTCACGTATCTGGTTCTGTGGAGAACCGCTACCTCCGTGAAATACAAAGAAGACCGGCTTTGGTCCTGTCTTCAGTTCATTTTCAATATATACCTGGCTGTTGTGTAATATCACAGGCCGTAACTCTACATTACCCGGTTTGTACACACCATGTACATTACCAAAAGCGGCAGCTACTGTAAACATCCTGCCTACCTTACTTAATTCGGTATAAGAATAAGCCACATGCTGGGGCTGTGTATATAATTTATCGTTTTCAACATCACTATTATCAACGCCATCTTCTTCACCGCCAGTTACACCAAGCTCAATTTCAATACTCATGCCCATCGGAGACATTCTCTTAAAAAATTCAACAGAGGTTGCAATATTTTCTTCAAGAGGTTCTTCACTAAGGTCGAGCATGTGAGAACTAAATAGCGGCTGGCCTTTTTCCTTATAGAATTGTTCACCAGCATCGAGTAAACCACTGATCCACGGTAACCATTTTTTAGAAGCATGATCTGTGTGCAACACTACGGGAACACCATAATACTTTGCCACGGTATGAATATGCAATGCACCTGAAACACCGCCGAAGATATTTGCCTGTAATTGATCGTTTGGCATTCCTTTACCCGCGATGAATTGGGCGCCGCCGTTGCTAAATTGAATGATCACAGGAGAATTTACTTTGGCTGCAGTTTCCAAAGCTGCATTGATTGTACTGGTTCCTGTGCAGTTAACCGCGGGTAACGCAAACTCGTTGTCTTTTGCGTCATTGTACAGTGCCTCTAACTCATCGCCGAATAAAACTCCGGCTTTGTATTTACTCATAATTGATTGGTTTTTTTACAAAATTAAGTGAATTTGACTTTCTATTACTCGTTATTTGAATTGCACCACGATGAGGCCGGGGTAGAGATCATCATATATTTTTACGCCGGCTTTCGCATAAGGCGACTGCATAAAGATTTCTTTTTCATTTGGGAAATCGTAGAAATAGAGGTAGTAGTTGATATTGTATTGCTTCGCGGAATGCATCAATTCATCAAATGTATAATCTAACAAAGCGGGGCCATAAAGCTTGCTGCCCGTAAGGTAGGAGAGTATTACTGTTTTTCCATAAGGCTCAAAAGATTTGTAATTAAGAAAGAAATTTCCACGGATGCCCTTTTGCCTAAACACGCTTGCCATTTCATACACATCTTTATTGTTATCCTTCAGGTCCTGCATTTCATTAATGGGTTGTAAAAGGAAACTCCCCGAAAAGAGGATGGCCAATACAGCGAACCTTCTTGGTGTGAGATAACCCTGTTCATAAAGGTATGATAGCGTGGCAGCCATCATCAATATTAATGTGACAGGCAGCAACCAAATGTAGCGCCACTCTATAAATATGAGCAGGTATCCCGAAGGATAAAGAAGCGTGGTAAGTAATAGCAGCCAGTTATTGGTGTCGTGGTCTTTCTTTTTTCGATATAAAAAAATGATGAAGCAACACAGAATCAAAAATGAGAATATGCTAATAAGGTTCAGCAGGGCGCAGAATTTAATAGTGGTACTGATGAACAATTTTATTTCTTTTAAAAAGTATTTACCTGAAGTGAAAGGCCCCACATATTTTTCCTGGGCATAAGTAGGGTCATCCCAATACGAGGTTGCATCCAAATAAGGTGGCTCTGCAACCATCTTCCTGTTATCGCTGATGCCGGGAGATAGGAACCAGCTCATATTTAATTTACCGGCATTGTTGATCCTGAAAGAACCATATTTCTGTTTGAGGATGACAAGGTATGGCGTTACCAATAAGAAAAAGGTGATGAACCCTATAGCCGCCTTTGTAATAAAAGCACGCTTAAACGAGATGGTATTACTTCGTTTTAATAATACAAATATCATTACGCTAAAATGGAGCAGGAAAAAAGGAAAGTTGTATGCTTTGGCATAATAACAAACTGCCGCAAGAACTCCTGCGCCAACTATTTTATAAGTATTATTTATAAAATTTTTACTGAATAAAAGATTTAGGTAAAGCAATAAAAAGAGCAATTGCAACAGGTCGGCACATAATTCATAAAATGCGTAGGAAACAAATAACACAGCCAATACAAATGGAATGATATTCTGCAGCAACTTATGAATACGAAATTTACCCATCAATGAGTAGCAGGTAAAAAGAGAAAGAAGCCCGATCAATCCATTAATGTACTTGGCGGCCATTACCGGATCGTAACCTGTTTTAACAACAGGAATAAGTATCCACGAAATGAGTGGGCTCCAGTAACCGTTTACCGCGTTAAAATATTCACCCCTTGCGTATCGTTGCGCCACGTGTATGTACGAAATAGCATCTATATCCAATACATATTGATACCATGGAAACAGCAGGAAAAAAAGCAGGATATAGAGGATAGCAGCAGATAAATAATAAAGGCGGTTCATCGCAACAAGATAGTAAAATTGCAAATTACCGATTTCATATTTTTATCTCCGCTATTAACCTGCTAAAATATTTTGGTGATTGTAAAAGCCGGCTTCCATACCAGCTAAATAATTCACCATCAACAAGCATGATTTTAGTACCTGGTAGTAAGACCTGCAATTCCTGGATATGGAGATCTTTAAAAGGGTAGGGCTCAGAAGAAAGTAATAACAATTGACAATTTAATTGCCTGAGATCTTCAACTGTTATATTAAAATAGCGGGAGCGGGAGCCAAAGATATTATGAAAACCACATCGTAACAGCATATCGTGAATAAACGTATTTGCACCAACGGCCATTAGCGGCTTTCGCCAAATTAGGTAGGCCGTGTTTATGAGAGAAGCTATTTTTTCAATTTCAGAAAATGATTGATTTATTGCTGCTGCTAACTGTTCCGCTTTTATGCGCCTGTTTGTTAACTGCCCGACATCCCGGATCATCCCTAATGCTTCTTCTAAATCGTTTATATCTGTCACCCAAACCGGGTAATGTTCTGCAAGGGCTTCTACCTGTTCTTTTACATTTTCTTCTTTGTTCGCAATCACCAAGTCTGGATCAAGACCTTTTACCCGGTCTAAATGAATATTTTTTGTTCCACCGATGATGGTCTTTTTTTCCAGCCATTCCCTGGGATATACACAAAACTTGGTGATGCCTGCCACCTCATTTTCCAACCCAAGGAACCAAAGCAATTCTGTTTGCGAGGGCACCAGCGAAACGACCCGCCGGGGCGGCATTTGCAAATCATGTACAGACGTCAAAATCATTCGATAAAAATAATGGAAGAGCGGATAGGCCCAAAAGAAAACTTCCACGATTCGCTGACAAGTCAGAAAATGTGGAAGTAGTACTGTAACTCACCCTACGGTGAATTGGGGGATCTAAAAGTTTGAGGGGTTGCCTCTCCAGAAATTAGTTGTTCCTGGTTTCAGTGTGTTCGGTCTTTCTGTCTTTCGACAGTTGTAGGATAATTGGTTTGGTTTTGGTCTTTCAACCGGATTTTGGTTTGGTTTTCTTCTTTAGGATACTGAACTATTGGTTTTCAAAGGGAATTATGTTTTTCAATTCGGTATTGGATTTTTAAAAAGAAGTTGACTGATATTGGATTTGTTTTTATTTGCCTTACTGCATTGTTGAATTTGAAACTATTAACAAACAATGTGGTCTTTCAGGATCATTGGATTTGATTGATATTTTTAAGTTCTTATCAATCAACTTCTGACACAAAGATGGCGCAATTAAGGTTGCTGGACAAGAGCAATACTGCTCTATTTTGCCGGCAGAGTAATTACTGGCGGAGTAGTATTATTGCAGCAAAACCAGTGGGGGCTTTACGTTAAATGGTTAACGTATAATTACGAAACCTGCTGCAAGCCTCGTTGAGATAAGGCTGTAAGGGAAAAATTCACCCGTTATTTTGGCCACGAAGAGATGGAAAAGATTTCAGAAAAAATGTGCAAATTACCCGGAGAGAAGATTTTTTGGAGGCTAAAATTTTCTGAAAGAGTATGAAATGTACTTCCTTCAATCTAAATAGGGGATTCGCATTTTAGAAAAAATTCACGGCGCAAAATAAAAACTTCCACAACTATTCGGTTCCTATAGTTTGTGGAAGTTTTAATTGAAATCAATTGGCTCTCAGAATTGGATTGTTCGGCGGGGGTTAGTCCACCCACAATGTGGGAAGAATTAAGTCGAACCGGGGGTTTTAGTGTAGGTTTTTGCACCCATAATTTCAGGGCCGGACAATTGGAATATATTTTAGCTAACGCAGGCTTAAATAAGGGCTTCGCTTTTTCTGTCTTCTTTAGGTAAAGGATCTCAAGCTACTTGTAATGAGCTGTTTTGAGTTTTAATAGATATTGGATAAAAAAAAGAAAAGTAGAAGTTGACTGATATTGGATTGATTTTGGCTTTTCAGCGATTTTTGTTGGATTTAAACTCTTGGCTTTTAAAGGATTTGTTGGATGTGATTGATATTAATCTTTATCAATCAACTTCTACTACAAAGGTGCGTTAAGAAGCAATGCAAGACAAGAGTGCTATTGCTCTTTTTTATTTCTGCTGTAAATACTGGTTTCATCGTACTATTTCCGAAAAATACAGGGAGAGATACGCACTGGGTGCTCGTATTTATACGGAGTTATTGGAGTTATATCGGTACTAAAAGTGGATTAAATGTTTATAAATACATTGTCCGTCAACATATAACAGAGAAATTTTTTAGTAATGCTTTTTATTTAGCGAGACTCTGAATGATATCATATTTTGTTACCACATGAAATGCGCCTGTTTCATCTTTACTAAGAACGGCTCCGTTTTCTTTGGTGATAAACACGCTTAATCTTTCCACAGGCGTATCGAAGGCCACTTCCGGGTACGGTTTCTCAATCACAGAATCAATGGTTTGGTCTTTTATACCTGCATTGTTCAATATCTTATTGAACAAACCGCCGGCGGATATCGCCCCAACATTGTTGCCATTTTCCATTACAGGTATATTCTCAATATCATATTGTTTCATCAGATCGATTGCTTCAGAAACAGTTTGCTGTGGCGCCAGGGTTATCAGTTTTTGTGCACCACGAGCATTGATCAAATCTTTAAAAGTTTTCATTTCAAGAAAGCCCCTTTCCAGCATCCATTGATCATTATAAACCTTGCCCACATACCTGCTTCCGTGATCATGAAAAATACAAACTACCACATCCTCTTTTTTAAGCTGACCCTTCAGTTGAAGCAATCCCTGCAGGCAACTTCCTGCACTATAGCCAATAAATATTCCTTCTTCTCTTGCAATGCGCCGGGCCATTAATGCGCCATCTTTATCTGTCACTTTTGTAAAAGCGTCGATAACGCTCATGTCGTAATTTGCTGGTACAAAGTCTTCGCCAAAGCCTTCGCTTATATACGGGTAAACTTCTTTTTGATCTAACTCACCCGTCTCGAAATATTTTTTAAGCAATGAGCCATAACTATCTATTGCCCATACCTTAATATCAGGATTTTTTTCTTTTAGGTATTGGCCAGCGCCCACAATAGTTCCGCCGGTTCCCGTTGCAACTACCAGGTGTGTTATCTTGCCCTCGGTTTGCTCCCACAGTTCAGGACCAGTTTGTTCATAGTGAGCCTGCCGGTTCGCAAGATTGTCGTATTGGTTTACATACCAGCTATTGGGGACTTCTGTCGCTAACCTTTTGCTCACACTATAATAACTGCGTGGATCAGCAGGTTCTACATTGGTGGGGCATACTATCACTTCTGCGCCAACGGCTTTCAGCATATCAGCTTTTTCCTTTGACTGCTTATCGGTTGTTGTAAAAATGCATTTGTATCCTTTTATACATGCGGCAATGGCAAGGCCCATTCCTGTATTTCCACTGGTGCCTTCTATAATGGTTCCGCCGGGTTTTATTTTACCTTCCTGCTCTGCTACTTCCAGCATCTTAAGCGCCATTCTGTCTTTGATACTGTTGCCCGGGTTGAAATACTCAACCTTCGCCAATACCGTACACGGCAGGTCTTTGGTTATCTTATTTAACCTAATAAGAGGGGTATTACCAATGGTTTCCAAAATATTATTTAACCACATATATTTCAATTTGGGCAAAGTTAGTAAACTGTTTCGGGCTTGTTTTTAATAAGCGGAATTTTCGGCGTGCGGTACCAAAATGTATAGAAATGTTATTACAAGAAGTTTGCTGTAAGAGCTACAAGTCATTAAAATAATTTGTGCCACATTTACAACAGAATTGTAACACTCAATATATTTTGATCGAAAGATCATCCTGTGAAAGCCCCCTCAATACCCAAGACATAAACACGAAAGATTTTTAAGTCTGTTGGTTTATGAAATTAATTAAGCCTCCATAACGGGGGCTTAATCATTTAGATAAGATCTCTAGGGCTTTCCTCACGGCATCGTCCTGTGTATTCAACATTTCATAAAAACCTTCATTGCGCCATTTTTGGCGGGCTATGGAAGATTTGATACGGATCACCAGGCTGGATTTTTCTTTCTCACTGAGATCGGTTAAAACGATGGTATCCTTTGAGGCCAGCATTGTAAAATCTTTCCAGTTATCTTCTGTAAAAGAAAAAGACCTGATAAAATCTGCCGGTGTTTTAAATGTATTTAACTGCTCCTGGTTCTTTAAAAAATAGTTGTAAGCAAAGTCGCCGATAGTACCTTTCATAAATATTTTAGACATGGCTGAACTAAAAAAGGCCGTATCAACCGGGATAAAGATATCAGGGCTGATGCCGCCGCCGCCGTATACCTTTTTACCATTTTTAGTGACGTACAATTTGGTGGTATCATGTTTTACGGAGTCTGCACTGGATACTTCCCCATCATGAAAACGATTATTGATCTCTTCATAGTAAGCTCTTTCTCCATTAGTGTATGAACGCTGAATGCTTCTGCCGATTGGTGTATAATACCTGGCGATTGTCAACCTGAGTGCGCTTCCATCGCTAAGTTCATATTGTTCCTGAACCAGGCCTTTTCCAAAACTGCGCCGGCCAATAATAGTAGCACGGTCCCAATCCTGCAAAGCGCCCATTATTACTTCACTTGCGCTCGCCGATCCTTCATCTTCCAGTATCACCAGGTCGCCCTTTTCAAACAAGCCTTCCCTTTGGCAGCGATACTCCCGTTTTGGAAAATGTTTCCCTTCGGTATAAGTAATTAATTTATCTCCCGCCAAAAACTCGTCGGCGATGGCTGTAGCTTCTTCGAGTACACCTCCGCCGTTTCCTCTCAGGTCAAAGATCAGTTTCTTTAACCCTTTCTTTTGAAGATCTTCGAGCGATTGCATGAATTCACGGTAAGTAACCTGCGAAAATTTATTCAGTTTTATATATCCAATACCATTCGTGATAATATAGCTTGCATCCACGCTGCTTACAGGTATCATACCTCTTGTAACTATAAGAGACTGCTTCTTACCGTTGCGTAAAACACCGATTGTTACTTTTGTGTCGAGGTTTCCTCTCAGTAGTTTTCTTATTTTATCCGTAGTGATCTTTTTTCCGGCGATGCTACTGTCGTTTACCGAAATTAATTTGTCGCCGATCTTAATACCTGCCTTAAAACTTGGACCATCCGGTACCACGTTTAATACATGGAGCGTATCGTTGAAAATATTGAACTCTATACCAATACCAAAGAATTGGCCTGCCATATCCTCATTTACACTTTGCAGGTCTTCAGCAGGAATAAATACAGAGTGCGGATCGAGTTTGCCCAGCATGGAGGCAATAGCGGAATCGCTGAGTTCGTTCATCTTCACATCATCCACATATTTATTATTGATGAGGTTCATTACCTCCTGGATGGGCCTTGGTCTTTCAAAAGAAAAAAAACTTTTACCCGGTTGCGTATCTCTTAGCCGGTAACCGATCAGCATACCTAAAATAACAGCAATACTAAACAGGAGTGGTATCCAGACCTGGATTTTTCTATTCATACATTCATTTACTTAAACCACGAAAATAATTGAAATATTACGAATCAGGCCCTTGTCTTTTTTTAATTAACTTCAACTTTGTATAATTAAATCTGATAGGATAAAATGGCAATAAAATTAATAGCAGACAGCGGATCAACAAAGGCAGAGTGGTGTTTGGTGGATGGCAAAAAGAAAAAGACAATTTTTACGCAGGGCATTAGTCCGTATTTTTTAGATGGAGATCAGATCACCGGGATTGTTACCGTTGGCGTGAAAAACAAGCTGAAAGGGGTGGAGCCGGAGGAGATATATTATTATGGTACTGGTTGCAGCAATCCAAATAATGTGAAAATAGTTAAGAAGGCTTTGCGAAAGGTATTTCCAACTGCAAGCATTAATGTCGATCATGATCTGTCTGGCGCGGCAAAGGCATTGTGCGGGAACGAAAAAGGAGTTGCATGTATTTTAGGTACCGGTTCTAATTCATGCTATTACAATGGTAAAAAGATAGTGAAGAATAGCCCTGGCCTGGGATTTATTTTAGGTGATGAAGGAAGCGGCGCCTACATGGGCAGAAAAGTAGTGCAATATTACTTGTATAATACTTTTGATCCTGATCTGATGGATCGTTTCAATGCAAAATTCAATACTACCGCGGTCGAGATATTGGAAGCCGTGTACAAGCAGCCTCTCGCTAACCGATACCTGGCGGGTTTTGTGTCTTTTTTGGTAGAAAACAGGGGACATTACATGGTGGAGAATATAATTGAAGATAGCTTCAATGACTTTTTCTTCAATCATGTATATAAGTATAGGGAAAGCTGGACGTTGCCGGTAAATTTTATCGGGAGTGTAGCTTTTGGGTTTAAAGATGTATTGAAGGAGATGTGCGCTTCCTATGAATTACAGCTTGGGAAAATTCTGCGGAATCCCATGGACGGCCTGGTGAAGTATCATTCGGATTAGGCTTGATTTAAAATTTTTGAAATATTATTATGTAATTCGGGCCTGAAAGGATCTGCATCATTGCTACCGCCGGCTACCTTAATTGCGGAGTTGAGGCATTTATAACCACTCGTAAAAAAAGCTTGGAAAAACAAGACCTAATCTCTAATTTACGTATTGTTTTAATCTTCAAAATTCTACTTATATGAAATATAAACTTCTACTTTCTGCATCACTGATTTCCGCATCATTTTTTTGCACTGCTCAAACCGCTTCCAAAACTTTCGCAATAACTGGTAAAGCCAATAACAATTTTTTCTGGGCAGATATTAAACAGGTAGATCTTACTACCGGTAAAGTAAACAAGGTTTTTTTTGAAGCTGATAAAACGACCTTTAAAAATAACAACATCGATAAGTCGGCGATTGTCGCCAGGTCCAATGAAATTAATAACCCTACAGGCTTAGGCGTTGCCGCATGTGCGCTTGATACCCGGCACAATCGGTTGTACTTTGCTACCATGCATTTTTCAGATATCCGTTATCTCGATCTGAATAGTGATGAAGCTAGTTTTACTACTGTAAAAAGAAATGTGATCTCATCTGCCGCCACCAAAGATTTTCAGCCGGAAGAAAATCATATCACCCGTATGGTAATTGCCGCGGATGGGTATGGTTATGCATTATCCAATGATGCCAATCATCTTGTTCGTTTTAGTACTTCAAACAATCCTTCGGTAGAAGATTTGGGTAATCTTGTAGATGCAGAAAATAATAAAGGAATTTCAATTCATAATAAATGTACAAGCTGGGGTGGCGATATGGTTGCGGATGCTTTTGGTAAGCTCGTTGTTATATCTGCCAATCACAATGTATTTAATGTAGATGTAAAGAATCGGGTTGCTTCCTTTGCAGGAACTATCACTGGTTTGCCTGTCAACTTTTCAACAAATGGCGCTGCGGTGGATGATGATGGCAACCTGGTAGTAAGCAGTGCAAATGTTTTTGAAGGGTTATATAAAGTAAATATCAAAGATTTTTCTGCGGTGAAAGTTGTTAGTAAAGAGCAAGCCTTTAATGCTTCAGACCTTGCCAACGGAAACCTGTTGTCACAGAAGGAAGCAAATGACCTGATGCGCTTTGATTATACCAGGCATGCAGTGTTAAACGGCGATGGAAAAGTTTACCCAAATCCTTTAACAGGCAATCAGTTCAATGTGGTATTCGACGGGCAACCCGCTGGTAAATACACCATACTGCTAACGGATGTTGCAGGAAGATCATTGCAATCTAAAGTGGTGAATATTTCAAAAGCCAGCCAGGTAGAATCAGTTCGGGTAACGGGTAAAACTGCTAAAGGAATGTACCTGGTAAAAGTTTTGAACGGATCGAAGCAATTGGCCTTTTCTGAAAAAGTTGTTATACAATAATGAAAACATTTTATAGTATTAAGGCTGCACAATGTGTGGCCTTTTTTATTTTCATAAAAAGCGTATTTGATCTTTGATTTATGAACAATAGTATGATTTGTATGTTTTAATTTTGTTGAAATATTTAAAAGAATTTGAACCGATTTTTAATGCCATCAACATGCTTTCATGCAGGATATAGAACCTTATTATAACTGGCGTCATTTATATGTGGCTGAAGAAGATACGCTCTCACCTTTCTATGGACGGGTCTATAGCGAATTCGAATTTACCCATGCTGTTTACAATTATTATATACATCCGCAATGGGATGAATTTGGCTCCAGGACCCTGTACATGAAAATATTATTTGTGGACTATGAATTGAATTTTGCCATCATCGAATTGCTGGGCGAATGGAACGATGCAATTGAAAATGATATAATGACGCTACGCCGCGATATTACCGACCTGATGTACAAGGCAGGACTTACTAAATTTATCCTTATCGCAGAAAATGTCCTGAATTTTCACAGCAGTGATGATAGCTATTATGAGGAGTGGAGAGAGCAGTTAGAAGATGAAGGAGGATGGGTGGTAATATTAAATATGCCCGAGCAAAGCCAATACGATTTTAAAAAAGCCAGGCTCACCAATTATATAGGATTGATGGATTTTTCTCAATGGCGTACACTGAAGCCAGAGATAGTTTTTCAGCAGGTGGATAACTGGATGCTAAGACAGCTCCGTTAATTATACTGCGCAAGGGATAAATTAGTGACCTGGTATTTTGCTCCTCATTGATAAAATGTACAAGAGTGCGACGCCAATGAAGCTTAATTGAAAAACTTTTGCTGGGCTCCAAAAAAAAATTGTTCATTATTTTATCCCTTGTTTACGATATCAGGTATAGGGCAGCTACAGGGCGATTATTATTTTCAAATAAAATAATAATTTGGTTGTTCCTTATGTACTTTTGTGCTTCCAAAAAAATTAACATTTTCTATTATGACCTGGAAAAACTTCTTCGCTTCTTCTTTAGGGAAAAAATATACCATGGGGCTTACCGGTTTTTTTCTTATTACTTTTTTGATCGTACACTGCGGAATTAATTCAATGATTTTTTTTAACGATGGAGGCGAAACGTTTAACCATTGGGCGCATTTTATGGGAGACAACCTGATCATTCGTACCATGGAGATCGGTTTATTTCTCTTTCTCTTATTACATATAATACAAGGCTTGATATTATGGAGACAAAACGCGAATGCAAGGCCTGTAAAATATGTTGTAAATAACCCACAGGAAAATAGCAAGTGGTATAGCCGGAGCATGGGGTTGCTGGGTACATTAATATTGCTTTTCCTGGTAGTGCATTTATATCATTTCTGGACACCATCCAGGTTTGGAGGATTGGGAAGTATTGAACCTTTGGAACAAGCTTCACTCACTTCTTACAACAACCAGGAGGTTCATAATTTATATGCATTAATGCAAACTGTATTCAAAGGCAATATAGTAGTTGTAGCAATTTATGTATTTGGCGTGATCTCTCTTTGCTGGCATTTATTGCACGGCTTCCAAAGCGCCTTTCAAACTTTCGGCATCAATCATAAAAGATACACTCCACTCATTAAAGGGCTCGGCATTTTTTATTCGGTGGTTATTTGTTTATTATTTGCATTGATGCCCATCGCCTTTTATTTAAACTGGATAGAATAGTTGAA
Organism: Ferruginibacter sp.; assembly: GCA_039922055.1. Taxonomy (GTDB): domain Bacteria; phylum Bacteroidota; class Bacteroidia; order Chitinophagales; family Chitinophagaceae; genus Ferruginibacter. The sequence goes on along the minus strand of JBDSAP010000129.1, from coordinate 16,093 downwards.
ACATGATGCCAGTTCATGTAATTAATTAGCCGGCTTCATCTACATCCATTAAGATTAAAGATTGTCAACAAATGATTTAGCTCCTATCTCCTAATAAATACATTATCTAATCAAAATAATTAATCAGCATTATGTCGCTAAATTCTAAGATTCCCGATGGTGAAATGAATGCGAAGTGGAACGATTACAAAGGGCATGTAAAACTGGTAAACCCGGCAAATAAACGCAAGCTCGAAATAATTGTGGTCGGCACAGGATTGGCGGGTGCTTCTGCCGCCGCCTCATTGGGGGAAATGGGGTATAAGGTAAAGGCATTTTGTTTCCAGGATAGTCCACGCAGGGCACATAGTATTGCTGCGCAGGGAGGTATCAATGCAGCAAAGAATTACCAGAATGATGGCGACTCTGTTTTTCGTCTTTTTTATGATACAGTAAAGGGCGGCGATTACCGTGCAAGAGAAGCTAATGTACATCGTTTGGCCGAAGTGAGTAATGCTATCATTGATCAATGTGTGGCACAAGGTGTACCCTTTGCAAGAGAGTATGGCGGCTTATTAAGTAACAGGAGTTTCGGTGGCACGCAGGTACAGCGCACATTTTATGCTGCCGGCCAAACAGGTCAGCAATTATTGCTCGGAGCTTACAGCGCTTTGGAAAGACAAGTAGGTTTAGGTAATGTAGAAATGTACTCCCGCCACGAGATGCTTGATGTAGTGATGATAGATGAGAAGGCGAGGGGCATCATTGCCCGTAACCTCGTTACAGGCGAACTGGAAAGACATTTCGGCCATGCAGTGCTGTTATGCAGTGGTGGTTATGGCAATGTATTTTATTTAAGTACCAATGCCATGGGGTCCAATGTGACTGCGGCATGGAAAGCGCACAAGAAAGGTGCATTCTTCGGTAATCCGTGTTTTACACAAATACATCCTACCTGCATTCCTGTGAGTGGAGATTACCAAAGTAAGCTGACGTTGATGAGTGAGTCGTTAAGAAATGATGGAAGGATATGGGTACCTAAACAGAAAGGAGACACAAGAAAAGCTGTTGATATTCCTGAAGCAGAAAGAGATTATTATCTCGAGCGAAGGTACCCGGCTTTTGGTAATCTTGTGCCAAGGGATGTGGCTTCAAGAGCAGCAAAAGAAAGATGCGATGAAGGATATGGAGTAGGTACTACAAAGTTGGCAGTTTACCTCGATTTTGCGGATGCGATCAAACGCTATGGCAGGATAGAAGCTGGTAAAACAGGGCAGCAAAATGCAGACGAGGTATCGATCATAGCTTTAGGAAAAGCAGTGGTGGAAGAAAAGTATGGCAACCTTTTCGAAATGTATGACAAGATCACTGGTGAAAATCCGTACGAAGTACCCATGAGAATTTATCCCGCTGTGCATTATGTAATGGGTGGCCTTTGGGTGGATTATGAATTACAAACCACGGTGAAAGGATTATATGCATTGGGAGAAGCAAATTTTAGCGATCACGGAGCTAATAGGCTCGGTGCATCTGCGCTGATGCAGGGGCTTGCAGATGGTTATTTCGTAATACCATATACACTGGGTAATTACCTCGCTGACGAAATTCGTACAGCAAATATTCCAACCGATCATCCTGCTTTTGCAGAAACAGAAAAAGCAGTAAGTGATCGCATTAATACCTTAATGAGTATTGGGGGAAAACAATCTGTTGAAAGTTTTCACAAGCGCCTTGGAAAGATCATGTGGGATAAATGTGGTATGGCCCGCAATGAAAACGGATTGAAAGAAGCTATTGTAGAGATCAGGGCATTGAAGAAAGAATTCTGGAGCGATCTGCGTGTGCCCGGTGAAATAAATAGTATGAACCCGGAATTGGATAAAGCCGGCAGGGTAGCAGATTTTATAGAACTGGGTGAGCTGATGTGTATGGATGCATTGGAAAGAAAAGAAAGTTGTGGCGGCCATTTCAGGGAAGAATCTCAAACAGAAGAAGGCGAAGCAAAAAGAGATGATGAAAATTTCAGCTACGTATCAGCATGGGAATATCGCGGCGAGAGTGATTGGGTATTAAATAAGGAAGCGCTCAATTTTGAAATTGTAAAACCAACGCAGAGAAGTTATAAATAAGAATGAGTGAGAAGCTTACGATAAGGAATTTTGGTCCCCTTAAGTCTGTTGAGTTGGATCTCAAAAGGCTCAATGTGCTTATTGGTGAGAACGCAACGGGCAAAAGTACTGTCGCTAAGATTTTAGCTATGTGCAGATACTTCTCTTACATAATTAAGAATGATTTATCTGTACAGCCTTTTGAAGCAGGATTAGTATCGTGGGGGTTAAATGATTTTATTCAAGATGATACATATATTTATTATGACTGCATACACTATTCTTTTAAGGTTGAGCGGATCTTAACAAAAGATCACGACTATGATCAGCAAGATGGAAGCCATTTTGAATACGATTTTCCAATCTTTTCTTCTGAATTAAAGTCGAAATCTAATGAGTTCAGGGATTTGTTATCCGAGTTAGAGAAAATTAAGCCAAGTGACGACACTTTGTATGGTTTATCTTTCGCGGATTGGAGTATACCGACCAGTTTTTTTTTAAACGATGTTTCCAGGGTAATAGATAATCCCTTTTATCTACCCACAGAGAGAGGATTGCAATCAGTTTTTTCATTAGGAAAGAACAGTATCCCGAATATAGCAGATTCCTTATTTAATCAATTTGCAAACTTGGACTTGATTACAAAGAATTTCAAGGATGAAACCTCAATTGAACCGCTTGGCATATCTTATAAAAATGTTGATGGTCGGGGGTTCGTAAAAAAGAAGGATGATGACACTTTTTATAGTTTATACAACGGAGCTAGCGGATACAAATCTGCAATACCTGTTATTTTAGCCGTAAAATATTATAATGATATAAGAAAGAAGAAAAAAACATTTCTTATAGAAGAGCCTGAATTGAACTTATTTCCAAAAGCACAGCAAAAGCTGATGGAATTTTTGGGCGATCAAATTATCAACTATAGTAATTCAATTTTGGTTACAACACACAGTCCATATATCTTAACATCTCTTAATAATATGATGTATGCTTATCAAATCGGTCAAGAACATAATGAAGAGGTTGAGAAGATTATTGGAAGGAAATATTGGCTTAACCATCATGAAGTTACCGCATATATAATGTTACCAGATGGCACTTTTGAGGATATTATGGACAAAGAAGAGAATTTGATCAAGGCTGAGAAAATCGATTCTGTTTCGGGTTTTTTAAACATCCAGTTTGATGCATTACTAAATATTGAATTATCTGAGAAATGAATTTAATACCTGCTAAGTGCGTTGAATTAAATGAGAAAAGAAAAATTTACTCCGTTTCTGAAAACAATAAAAAATATACTCTTCATAATAAATCAGGTGTGGTAATACGCCAGGTAAAAATAGACAGGTGTTTGGCGCAAAGGGAGAATGAAAAAAGATGTGATTTTTTAATGGACAGTAGTGACTTAAGAATTGCAATTTTTATTGAATTAAAGGGAGGTGATCTAAACAGCGCGGTAAAACAAATTTATTCGACTATTATTTATTTAAAAACTGAGTTTAAAGGATATAGAATCGATGCAAGAATAATTGGAAGTAAAGATGTACCCGGATTTATAAGCACGCCTGATTATAGACGACTTGCAAAAGAAATCTTGCCGACGAAAGGAACTATAGAAAGAAGAACGAATAAAGTATTTGTTGAGGATGTTTAGTATAACTAATAGTGAATATGAAAGTAAGCGGATTCACTTTTGTAAAAAATGCCATTAAGTATGGATACCCGGTGGTGGAATCAATACAATCGATATTGCCAGTAGTGGATGAAATGGTGGTATGCCTCGGAGATTCTGAAGATGAAACAAATGCACTGATCGCATCGATCGGTTCGGCTAAAATAAAAGTGATTCATTCTGTTTGGGACAGCAGTTTGAGAGAGGGTGGGAAAGTGCTTGCGGTGGAAACAGACAAAGCGATGGATGCAACAGCAGATGATGCTGACTGGCTCTTTTACATACAGGCAGATGAAGCGGTTCATGAGCAGTATCATCCGGTTATCATCGATGCGATGATGAAATATAAGGATGATAAAAAAGTAGATGGATTGTTGTTCCCCTATCATCATTTTTATGGAAGCTATCAACTGATAGGTGATGGAAGAAAATGGTATTCGAAGGAGATAAGAGTAATCAGGAACAATAAGAATATCAGGAGTTTTCGGGATGCACAGGGATTCAGGTTTAATGACAACCGTAAACTCAATGTAAAACTTATAGATGCTTACATATATCATTATGGCTGGGTGCGGAACCCTGTAAAAATGTTCCAGAAGTACAAAGATTTTGGACAGCATTGGGTACCAAAAAGCCAGCATGATCAATGGGCAAAAGAGTTAGCAGAAAAGACCACTCAGTACGATTACTCTGACATCGATTCTGTTACTCCTTTTGAAGGAACTCATCCCGCTGTAATGCAGGAGTTGATTAGTAAAGAGAACTGGACAGCGGATATAGATGTAAACCGGAAGAAATTTAAGAATTTTAAACATCGCCTGCTTTATTTTTTATGGCGAAACTTTGGATGGCGGCCTTTTGAGTATAGAAATTTTAAACGAATTTAATTTCACATTTATCAGTCTAATATGGAACATTACAACATGAACCTTACGTTGAAGGTTTGGCGTCAAAAAAATTCGAAAGATAAAGGAGAGCTTGAGATTTACCAGCTTAAAGAGATATCCTCCGAAATGTCTTTCCTCGAAATGTTTGATGTATTGAATGAGCAACTCGTTGTAGAAGGTAAGGACCCGATAGCTTTTGACCACGATTGCAGGGAAGGTATTTGCGGTGCATGCAGCATGTATATTGATGGAAGGGCTCATGGCCCCTGGACAAAAAATACAGTGTGTCAATTGCACATGCGTGCCTTTAAAGATGGTGATACAATTGTGGTGGAGCCATGGCGCAGTAAAGCATTTCCTGTGATAAAAGACCTGGTGGTTGACCGAAGCGCTTTTGACAGGGTGATACAGGCCGGCGGATTTATTTCTGTCAACACCGGTAATGCCGTAGATGCCAACTCACTTCCTATTGACAAGAAAGATTCGGACGATGCGTTTATGGCAGCCGCTTGTATTGGCTGTGGCGCATGTGTTGCTACTTGTGTTAATGGTAGCGCTATGTTATTTGTAAGCGCCAAGGTTTCGCAGCTTGCACTGTTGCCACAAGGCGCTCCCGAAAGAGAGTCAAGAGTATTGAATATGGTAGCCCAAATGGACAAAGAAGGTTTTGGTAATTGCTCTAACACGTATGCCTGCGAGGCGGAATGTCCAAAAGGGATTTCCGTTTCAAACATCGCAAAAATGAACAGAGAGTATTTAAGCGCAGGTCTTTCTACTGAATCATAAGACATTTTTATTATACATCATACAAACCTTCCGCACAGGAAGGTTTTTTATTGCAGCAAATCCATGTAAAAATGGTCTTACACAATAAACACTAACTTTAATCATTGTTTATAAAAGAATGATTTGAAACTAACAAGGATATACTTATTGTTGTTTGTTGTGTGTAGTGTACAATTATCCAAAGCACAGATCAATCCTTCGCTGCTTTCCAACCTTCGCACCAAAAATATTGCCGTAAAAAGCGGGCTCATCCATCTTGATACACTAAGCCTCGTGCCCGGTACTTTGCGGGTAATGAACGTATTGCCCAATCAATATTCTATAGATGAGGTGAATGCTACGTTACTCTGGATCACTCCACCTGTAGTAGATAGTGTAAGGATCAGTTATCGGGTATTTCGTTACAAGTTGAACAACGTTTCACAACGTTTTAATTTCGACAGTATCCGCAATAACTTTATCATGGAAAAGCCTTTTGTTTATAAATACAACAATAAGCAAAACAATGCACTTTTCGATTTTGGCGATATCAACTACAATGGTAGTTTCGGCCGTGGCATTTCATTTGGAAATAGCCAGGATGCTGTTTTAAATTCCAATCTTAATTTACAGTTGAATGGATTTATCGGTGATAGTCTTGAGTTGACAGCGGCGGTAACGGATAATAATATTCCTATACAACCTGATGGCAACACACAGGATCTCCGCGATTTTGACCGGGTATTTTTGCAGGTAAAAAAGCGAGGCTGGCAAATCAATTTTGGAGATATAGATATTCGCCAGAGCAAAAATTATTTTCTAAATTTTTACAAGCGGCTACAGGGAGTATCTTTTATTACAGATAATAAGATCGGTAAAAAAATCAATAACTCACTGCTGTTGAGTGGCTCTGTTGCAAAAGGTAAATTCAACCGCAACATACTGGCGCCGCTCGAAGGAAACCAGGGGCCTTACAGGTTGCAAGGTGCAAATAATGAATTGTTCTTCACCATACTCGCTGGTACCGAAAGGATATTTATGGACGGGGAATTATTACAACGCGGCGAAGACCAGGATTATGTGATCAATTACAATACGGCAGAACTCACGTTTACCCCAAAACGTATGATCACCAAAGACAGAAGGATCCAGGTAGAATTTGAGTATGCGGATAGAAACTTTCTCAACTCAAATATTTACGCCAACAACGAGATCAATTTTAATAATAAATTGATGATCAGCATAGCGGCTTTCTCCAACCAGGATGCAAAGAATTCATCCATCAATCAAACGCTCGATATTAATCAAAAACAATTTCTTGCTGATGTGGGTGACGGGATAGATACAGCTTTTTATACGGAAAGAACAAGGGACACATTTGCCGTAGGTAAAATTTTATATAAGATTGTTGATACGGTTTTTAACAGCACACAGCATGATTCAATATTTGTATTATCGCAAAACCCGAACGATATTTTATATAATGTTTCATTCTCTAACCTGGGGCCAGGGCGAGGTAATTATGTGCAGTTATTTGATGCTACCAACGGCAAAGTTTTTAAATGGGTGCAACCCGACGCCAACAATGTGAAGCAGGGTGATTGGGCTCCGGTTGTTTTATTGGTTACGCCCAAAAAGCAACAGATCGTTACTATTGGAACTGAGTATGCGATTAATGATAAAACGAGGATCAAAACAGAATTCGCGGTAAGCAAGTACGATATAAACCTCTTCTCATCCAAAGGTAAAGGCAACGATGACGGTGTAGCTGCCAAGGTGCAATTTGTAAAAGAAAATAAAGTAATTCATGTATTTAAAAAAGCACTGAACCTTGAAACCACGGCTGGGTATGAGTTTGTACAAGCCCGGTTCCGTCCCTTGGAACGATTGCGTAATGTAGAATTCAACCGTGACTGGAGCCTTCCGTATGATATACCAAGGGCTGATGAACATTTGTCGAATGCAGGATTCAAAGTAAATGATAAAGCAGGAAACAGGTTTAAATATGATGTCATCAATTACAACCGCAGTGATAAATTCAACGGCTTCAGGCATCAGTTAGATTTTTATTTTGCTTCAAAGGGATGGAAATTCAGTAATCTATTAAGCATCACCACCAACAGTACTCCTTTGCAAAATGGCACTTACCTGCGGCCAACCATTGATGTTAGTAAGACATTTGCCAAGTTTCACAATATGCAGGCAGGCGCAAATTATATGGGCGAAAATAACAGGCAGCGTAATAAGCTTATAGATAGTTTAACGCCTTTTAGTTTTGCTTTTAATGTATGGCAGGTGTATATCAAATCGGATGAATCAAAGTTGAATAAATGGGGCGTTAGTTATTTCACACGCAATGATCATTATCCGATTGGTAAAAACCTGGTGAGGGCAGACAGAAGCGATAACTACAATTTATTTACAGAGCTATTGAAAAATGAAAATCACCAGCTTAAATTAAATGTGACCTATCGCAAATTGCAAATTTTTAATGCAGCCTTGAGTAGACAGAGGGCTGATGAAAGTTTGCTCGGCCGGGCGGAATATTATATCAATGAATGGAAGGGTTTTATAACCGGTAACATTCTGTACGAAGTAGGAGCAGGGCAGGAACAGAAAAGAGAATTTACATTTATCGAAGTGCCTGCCGGCCAGGGTGAATACACATGGAATGATTACAACAATAATGGCATTAGCGAACTCAATGAATTTGAGGTGGCGCTGTTTCCCGATCAAAGAAAGTACATCAGGGTGAACACACCCACCAATCAATATGTAAAGGCAAACTATGTACAATTCAATTATAGTCTCGATCTTACGCCCAAGGCTTTGATTACCGGCAATCCCAAAGGCCTTCGAAAATTCCTCGCAAGATCGAGTACATCTTCAGCGTTACAGATACTTAAAAAAGACCTTGCAACGGGCAAGTTTCAGTTCAATCCATTTACCCGGCAACTGGTAGATACAAGTCTCATCACGCTTAGTTCTTTTTTCAGTAATACTTTGTTCTTTAATCGTACAAGCACCAAATGGGGAATGGATATTACACATGGGCTCACCACCGGAAAATCGTTGCTGACCTATGGCGTGGAGAGCAGGAAATTAAGCAATGTTACCTTTAAAGCCCGTTGGAATGTGAGCAGGAAATTTACGGGTAATCTTACGCTTCGTTCCGTAATAAATGGTTTGAACACACCAAAGTTTGATAACAGGAATTACGAGGTTGAACAGAAGGTAGCAGAGCCGTCCCTGAGCTATGTGAATGGCACAAACATCAGGATCACCGTGGCATATAACTACAATGAAAAAAAGAATACCATCGGCTTTTTAGAGAAGTCCGTAAACAACTCTTTGCTCACTGATATAAAATATAATGTGTTATCAAGCAGTACTATTTCTGCAAGGTTTTCATACAATGCAATCAAGTTTGATTATGCGCAGGGCGGTTCACCAAACTCCACGGTTGGTTACATCATGCTCGATGGATTATTGCCCGGCAATAATTATTTATGGAATCTTGAGTACACAAAGCGACTCGCCGGGAATATTGAAATGTCTATTCAGTATGATGGGAGAAAACCGGGTAATACAAGAACAGTTCATATCGGTCGTGCAAGCATACGGGCAATATTATAAAGCATAAAAAAAGCGTTCCGGGGAACGCTTTGATAGTTTATAGTTGATGTAGTTTATCCGAACAAGCCACCTTTTTTGAATGCCTTGGTACCTTCTCCAATCTTAAATCCGTTGTGATATACTTCTATCTTATAATCGCCGATGGCAAAATTTGTATTTTGTTTCCAGTCAAAACTTACTGTCTGCCGTTGTCCCTGTGTATAATTGATCTCTACTTTGTGGGTGAAGAATTTTTCCTGTCCATCCCTGATAGTAAACTTGCCGGAGCCAAGCGCTTCTACCGCAATAGGACTTCCATCTGGCGCCGTAATTGAAATATAAAGATCCTTCATGCCTGAGCTTGCAATAAGGTTTTCATCCAGGTCAAACGTTACACGCAGCTTATCAACTTTTTTTGCGGTAGTCGTTTGCTTTTCTTTTCCATTCTTTTTCTCCTGCACACCTGTAATATTAAAGTTGGATGCATGCAAAGTAGAACCGATATCGATCACATCTTCCCTTTCCTTGATCACTGTTTTGGCGGAATCAAAATCTTTTTCGACCTTGATCTTTTCCTGCGTCACTGCCTCCTTCTCTCGTGTAAGAACAATGTTCTGACCTTTCAACGCTTCTATCTGCGCCTCATAACCCTGGATATCTGTGTTAAGGGAAGCGATCAGGCGTTTGGCTTCTGCAAGGTCCTGTTTCGTAGCATTTACATTAGATATCAGGCTTTGAATACGTGCTTTCTTCTCCGATATTTCGCGGTCTTTGGTGGTGATGGTGCTGTCTTTTTTTGCATTAGTAGTTTTCAGCATGTCATACCGGTTAGTCGCTTCATCTAGTAAGCTTTGCAGCGTGTCTTTTTCAGTGATTACCGCAGCATATTGCGTGTCCTTTTGTAAAAAAGTTTCTTTGGTTTTGCTTTTATCCCAAATGATATATGCCCAGGTTCCCAACAAAGCAATTACAAGACCAATAGATAAAAATGTACGCCAGTCCGATCTTTTTGGCTCCTGGTAAACAGGCGGATTTGGATCTGCTGAGGGAAAATTTTCAAAAGCCATAATGTGTGGTAGTTTATTTTTTATGAAAAGGTGGTTATACTTTTTCCCGGAGGTAACTGGAGGTAGAATGCCAATAACTTTAAATAAAGTCTAAATATCTACATTTTCCAAAATCATGCCAAAGAAAGTAATGCACAAGCTGTTATTTCCCGATAAAGGTTTAAGTCCAAATTGGTTTAATGGCCTTTAGAAAATAAAGATGGCATCATTGGACCAATAAATTAAACAATAAGAATTCGGGTCATCAATAAAAAATATTTCTGTCCAAACATTTGTTTTTCATGGCTTCATCGTTGCGTCGCACACTTGTACAATTGAAGCTCTGGGCAACGTTTAAGACCAGGATAGAATGTCTGATCTCTGTTTTTGATAGTTGATTTTGATGTTTGCCCGATGTTTCAATGTGCCAATTTATTAATCCGCCCTATCGTTTGACATGCCATACAGAACGCATTTTTAGCATTGAGCCCGATCCCCCAACGCATCAGGGTTCCCAGGCGAGTAAGGGATTTGCTGATATAAATTTGTCGTTGCCTGGGTTATAAACGGCGAGTCCTGCAAGCCACCCACAAAGCCACCGCAGAGACTCGCCTGAGAAATAGGGTTCCCAGGCGAGTAAAGAGTTTGCTGATATAAATTTGTAGTTGCTTTAGTTATAGACGGCGAGTCCTGCAAGCCACCCACAAAAGCCACCGCAGAGACTCGCCTGTGAAATAAATGTCCAACATATCAGAAATCACACATCACACATCACACATCATACATCATACATCACACATCACACATCACACATCACACATCACACATCACACATCACACATCACACATCATACATCATACATCATACATCATACATCATACATCATACATCATACATCATACATCATACATCATACATCATACATCATACATCATACATCATACATCATACATCACACATCACACATCATACATCACACATCCGATTAAAGTTTGACCAATTTCCCTATCCTTCCTCCACCGCCTGCAAAAAAAACAGCTTTGCTTTTTTTAGCCTTGCGGCAAACATGAAAACTTTCTTTGCTGACCCATGTCCAGGTATTGCCCTCATCTGTTGAATAATCCACGCCATTGAGGCCGCAACTGATCCAGTTTTTCTTTCCCAAATATTCAATACAACTTCGATAGCCATGCGGCGGCACGGCGGGAGCGATCCAGGTGTTACCACCATCTTTGGTTATAAAACAATTCTTTGTAGCAGCATCTTTTGTAGTGAAATCTCCGCCAACTACCGCCAGTGTCTTTTCATTTTTAATAGCTACCGAATTGGCGCCCGTTGATCCCGTGCCTTGTATAATGGGCAATAATATTTTTTTATCTCGGATAAAAACATTGCTTTTTAATCCCCCGCTAACAAATACCGCTTCCTGTTTATTTAGTTTCCTGATATTGGTTCCGCTGCTGGCAAAACACGCTTCACCGCTATCTGCAATCGGATAATTTTGGGCAGGAATATCCTGCCAATGCATACCGCCGTCAAACGTGCGTGCAATGAAAAATTTCCCGTTGATTGGATCACCAATCACTATCCCGCTGTTCTCGTTCCAAAATTCCATCGCATCTAAAAACATTCCCTTTGCTTTATTCTCATACACCACTTTCCAGGTTTCGCCGCCATCCATTGTGCGTAACATATACGCTGGCTCAGCAATACCCATAATAATGGCCGCTGATTCATCAAATGCTTCTATGTCCCTAAAGTCAGTTTTTTCAAAACCCTTTACAGTCATCCATTTAAATGTATTGCCACTATCAACAGATCTGCCAACCATTCCATTGCTGCCACTCACCCACAGCACCCGATCATCCACCACGCTCAGTCCACGTATGGAAGTTTTGGTGCCAGTCGTAAGCAATTTTACAGATTGCGACATCGAATCAAAACGATTCATGCTTAAGAGAAAGCATAAGGTTATTATTTTCAATTTGATTATCATTGAATGCTTTTTGCAAACTTAAATGAAACTCGTTGAGGAATTTCTTTTTTTGATGAAACAGATCAGCGTTAAGTTAAGTGTGAATGGTCAATGGGCAATGATCAATGGTCAATGGGCAATGGTCAATGGTCAATTCATGTTTGACGACCTCTAATCATTTCAGGTAAGATTGTCTTACTTTTGAAAAACATCTTGCTTTTCCCCCATAATTGTTAGCCTGTATGAGTTATAACTATTTGCCGCTGGATAAGAGCCCTACAAATTTTCAACAAATAAAAAACCTGCTGGCATTTGATCAGTTGGTATCTATCACATCCGATGCACATTTTCGCATTACTGAATGCCGGGAATATCTTGATAAAAAATTAAGTGGAGGAGATGAAATATTTTACGGGATTAATACCGGTTTTGGTTATTTACAAAATGTAAAAATAGATGCGGCTCAATTAGAGGAGTTGCAAAGCAACCTTTTAAAATCTCATGCCTGTGGCATGGGAGAGGAGGTGCCAAGAGATATCGTAAAATTGATGATAATGCTGAAGATGAAATCGCTCAGCTACGGTAATTCAGGTGTGCAGATCGCAACGGTAAAACGCCTGATGGATATGTACAATAATGATGTGTTACCGGTAATTTATACGCAGGGATCATTAGGTGCTTCCGGCGACCTGGCCCCACTCAGTCATTTGAGTTTGCCACTTATTGGTTTGGGAGAGGTCTACTATAAGGGAAAGAAAATGCCTGCTGCTGATGCAATGAAAGATTTAGGCTGGGAGCCTATACAACTTCAAAGCAAGGAAGGTCTTGCAATGATCAACGGCACCCAGTTTATGAGTGCTTATGGATTGCATAATTTAATGCAGGCAGATCGACTGCTAAACTGGGCAGATATGATTGCCGCTATTTCCTTCGATGCTTTCGATTGTATTGCAGAACCCTTTCATGAAAAGATACATTCCATTCGTGCACACAAAGGGCAAGTGGATACCGCAGCGAGGCTTAGGCAATTGCTCGAGGGTAGTGAGATCGCAACGCAAAAGAAAGAACAAATACAAGATCCTTATTCGTTCCGGTGCATTCCACAGGTGCATGGCGCTACCCGTGATACTTTTGATTATGTGCTCAGTGTATTTATAAAAGAGATCAATTCAGTAACAGATAACCCCAATATTTTTCCAGCCGATGACCTTATATTAAGTGGTGGAAATTTTCACGGCCAGCCGTTAGCGTTAGTCCTTGATTTTTTAGCCATAGCAATGAGTGAGTTGGCAAATATTTCTGAAAGAAGAACGTATCAACTGATCAGCGGACAGCATAATCTACCGATGTTTTTAGTAAAGCAACCCGGGCTACATTCGGGCTTCATGATACCGCAATACACTGCGGCGGGTATTGTAAGTGAGAACAAACAATTGTGCACCCCCGCCAGTGTAGATTCTATTTCATCGTCCAACAACCAGGAGGATCATGTGAGCATGGGCGCCAATGCGGCTACAAAATGTAAACGTGTAATTGATAACGTAGAAAAGGTATTGGCTATTGAGTTGCTAACTGCCGTGCAGGCATTGGAGTTTCGAAGACCTGCAAAAAGCTCACCGGTAATTGAAGAGATCGTAGCATCGTTCAGGAGCCAGGTAACTTTCAATGAAGCAGACAGGATATTGCATGACGATATAATGAAGGCGGCTGAATTTATAAGGAAGGATGTCTGATCATGATTAAATTGATTTACATGATGGTCAGGATTGTCTTAAACATGATTAACATGATTAAATGATTTACATGATGATCATGATTGTCTTAAACATGATTTTTAAGATTTTCATGACGAACATGATTGTCTTAAACATGATTTTTAAGATTTACATGATGGACATGATGGAAGAAATTGGGTGATGATAGTTTATGTGATCTGGCAAAAAAATAATCAAGGAAATCAAACAACAAATCGATCATGTCCATCGTGAAAATCAATAAAATCATGTCAAGGACAAGCTATGACCCACAAAAAATGAAACAAGAAATCAATCAAAAAAATCAAACAATCCAGTCAGGCAAATAAAATAATCATGTCCATCTTGTTAATCAATTAAATCATGTATAAAACACCCACAGGCACTTCCATCACCTGCAAAGGATGGATACAGGAAGCAGCACTTCGAATGTTATTAAACAATCTCGATCCCGAAGTAGCGGAGCGTCCGGATGATTTGATAGTGTATGGTGGCCGTGGCAAGGCAGCAAGAAATTTTGAAAGCCTCGACCTGATCATCAAGGCATTGAAAATTTTGGAGAATGACGAAACATTATTGATACAAAGCGGCAAGCCCGTTGGCATTTTAAAAACACATAAAGATTCTCCGAGAATATTGATCAGCAATTCGCAACTCGTACCAAAATGGGCAACCTGGGAACACTTTGATGAACTGGAGAAAAAAGGCCTGATGATGTATGGTCAAATGACGGCCGGAAGCTGGATTTACATTGGCTCACAAGGAATAGTGCAGGGTACGTATGAAACGTATTCAGCCGCAGCCAGCAAACATTTTGGGGGTACATTAAAAGGAACCCTCAATGTAACCGCAGGACTTGGTGGCATGGGCGGTGCACAACCATTGGCAATAACCATGAATGAAGGTGTAGCGCTTATTGCAGAAGTAGAAGAATGGCGCATCGATAAACGTATAGAAACAAAATACCTTGACGAAAAATTTACTGGTATTGACGAAGCAATCGATGCGGCATTGAATTATAAATCTGCGGGCACAGCAAAAAGTATTGGTGTGCTTTGCAATGCCGTTCATCTTTTACAAAGGCTGGTAGAAAGAAATGTAATTCCAGATACACTTACAGACCAAACCTCCGCACATGATCCGTTGATTGGCTACATACCTCATACACTCAACAACGACGAAGCAAATGCGCTGCGGGAAAAAGATCCCAAGCAATATATTGAACTGAGCTACGAAAGCATATACCTGCACGTACACCTAATGTTGCAACTGATGCACAAGGGCTCCGTCACTTTCGATTACGGCAACAACATAAGGGCAAGGGCCCAGGAGTATGAAACGAAACAGCCACCCCAAAATCCAGAGACTTGTCTTTTGCCCCCTTTAGGGGCCGGGGGGCTTTTTCCGGGCTTTGTACCTGCTTATATACGTCCGCTGTTTTGCGAAGGCAAAGGCCCGTTTCGCTGGGCCGCATTGAGCGGTGATCCCGAAGATATTCATGTAACAGATAATGTAATGCGGCAATTATTTCCAGGAAATAAATCATTGATTCGCTGGTTAGATTTAGCCCAGGAAAAGATTGCGTTCCAGGGATTGCCCGCCCGCATTTGCTGGATCGGCCAGGGCGAGCGAGAGAAAGCGGGTCTTGCTTTTAACGAACTCGTACGCACTGGGCAGGTAAAAGCTCCAATAGTTATTGGAAGGGATCACCTGGATACAGGTTCCGTAGCAAGTCCCAACCGGGAAACCGAAGCCATGCTTGATGGCAGCGATGCAGTAGCAGACTGGCCCATTCTTAATGCGTTGGTAAACACTGCTGGTGGCGCAAGCTGGGTTAGCCTGCATCACGGCGGTGGAGTAGGCATGGGTTATAGCATACATGCCGGCATGGTGATAGTGGCTGATGGTACAGAAGATGCAGCTTTGAGGTTAAGCAGGGTATTAAGAAATGATCCCGGTATAGGTGTGATAAGGCATGCAGATGCAGGTTATGAACTGGCCAAAGAAACTGCTAAAGAATATGGCCTGGATACCATCGATCAATTGAAATAAATAAGTGTGAAGTAACTATTTTCGCTTTAGTTAAATGAGCAACCATAAAATAAAAATTATGCATCAACAATCCCGCCGCCGCTTTCTGCAAACATCCGCAGTGCTGGCAGCCACAGCATTTGCAGGATCATCTTTCGATATTAAAAAGGGCAAACTGCTTTTATCTTTTTCCACCCTGGGCTGCCCGGATTGGGACTTTAAAACCATCGTGAAGTTTGCTAAGGAGCACAACTATA
>JBDSAP010000128.1:0-8334 GCA_039922055.1 Ferruginibacter sp. | reverse complement strand
TTAATCCGCCGCGGCGGACCGAACCAAAAGAGGCAGCTAACCCGGTTACTGGTGAAATATTAAAGCAGTGACAGAAAGTACTACCTGTGTATCTTTTATTTTGTATCGAGTCAATCGAAGGTTCTATTTTTTTGGTATGACATTGCAGAGTGCTTATATGGCCTCGAATAAATAGCGTTAAGAAATTTACGGAGTGGAGCGTTAAGCAGCGAAAATGTTGATACAAAGTACTGAAGATGATAGTACCAATCGTTCATCGATATTCCGTTGCTTAAGTTTAGCTTTTTCGCTGTAGCGGAACACAGTAAATTTTAGCTATTTATTCGTAGCCTTGACTTTTCTTGTTACTTCTTTGCGTTAAGGCAAAGAAGTAAACAAACGCTTACCTGCAAGTGCATTCATCAACTCTTTTAAACTTATTGGTTTAGCCTCCCCAGCCGGCGGGCTGCGTAACCGGAACGCCGCTGCTTTTGCTTTTTAAAAAAATCGCTGCGCTCTTTTTTTAATCCGCCACGGCGGACCGAACCAAAAGAGGCAGCTAACCCGGTCGCTGGTGAGATATTAAAGCAGTGACAGAAAGTACTACTTTAGTCTTTTATTTACTTCCAAGGCAAGTCTCTTCACAATTATCTATGATGCTAAAAGCTATTCTTGAAGGACTTGCCGTGAGATCAAAAAAGGTGCATCGCTTCAGTAGGATCAACGGCGAGTCCTGCCGCCGACAGGCTTTGTATTTGGATACCATAATAGCAGAGACTTGCATGGGAACAAAGGCGATTGATTTTGAAATAGAAGATGAAAGAACGATCAGTTGTATCCCTAATTACTTTATGATGATGGAACACATTCAATTTGAAAAACAGTAGAGAATCCGCTATGATAAGTAAATCTAACCAGTGGCTGACTGTGGTTATAGTATTGATAATTTTATTGCTCCTGTTCATTTGTGCAGTTGGATATTTTACGAATAAGCTCCTATTATTCACTTCCATTTCCAATTTAACTGTGGGGCTTTCCATAATCGTTTATTGGGCAGTAAGGCAAACCCAAATTAAACAGCATTCCAACGAATTAAGAGAGATGATCGTTCTGGGTGCTGAGGCTGCAATAACCAGTTGCGCTCTTTACTGGCTCGTTACAAATAATCTGGTCAATATTGTCAGGGTGGTGCAGTACACACTCTTTGGCATTCATTTATGCCTCGCCATCCTGGCACTCATTTTTGCACTGACGTTTAAAATGAATAAAATGATTTGATCCTGCTGGCGCCGAAAGATTCGCATTTTTTTTAAATACCTGGTTATAGATCCTGAACATTTTTAGTCTTAGAACAATATACACTTACCGTTAAATAACTGATAGCCCCCGCTGCCTGCTTTTATAAGATCAGTTTCCCGTTAAAGAATATTTTTGCGAACGATTGCAAGGAGATACACTTCAAACATTCAATCAATCATCAATCTATATTTATTAAACAACATGTCAAATATCAAAACGATCATTGAAGAGTGGGCCGTAAAAGATTTAGAAGATGGTTCGGCCTTAAGCATTAGCGTATTAGGCTGTACCGAAATGGGTAATGAATCCAGGCCCGGCATACAGGTTTGCTTCATGGGAAATATAGTAAACTACGAGCCTTTAATAGTAGAGCGCTGGGCTTACCAGGCAGGCAAAGCGGGCTCCGATGAGTTCTTACTTTCTGATCATTCCTGGATGGCTCATGAAGACCAGTACGTTAAAAACTATCTTGTAACGGGCTCACCACTTAAGGCGAAAGTTGAGGTAAAGACCCGTAGCTCCAAACCTGTTATTAAAGAGTATGCGCTTCCTTTTGAAGTAAGTTAATGATAAAGGGGAATTGGTGAACGGTCAATGGTCAATGATCAATCATTTACTTCCAAGGCAAGTCTCTTCACAATTAAATCAATGACACTAAAAGCTAATTCTGAAGGACTTGCCGTGACATGAGGAAAGATGGGTCGCCTCAAATGGATCAACGGCGAGTCCTGCTACCAACACTGTTTGTATTTGAATACTCTGATAGCAGAGACTCGCCTGGGAATAAGATGGTCAATGGTCAACGGTCAATCTGTTATTTGTCAATTACTTCCCAGGCAAGTCTCTTCACAATTAAATCAATGACACTAAAAGCTAATTCTGAAGGACTTGCCGTGACATCAGAAAAGATGCGTTGCCTCAAATGGATCAACGGCGAGGCCTGCTACCAGCGGCCTTTGTATTTGAATACTCTAATAGCAGAGACTCGCCTGGGAATAAGAACGGGCAATGGTCAATGGTCAATGATCAATCATTTACTTCCAAGGCAAGTCTCTTCACAATTAAATCAATGACACTAAAAGCTAATTCTGAAAAACTTGCGGTGACATCAGAAAAGATGCATCGCCTCAAATAGATCTACGGCGAGTCCTGCTACCAACAGTCTTTGTATTAAATACTCTAATAGCAGAGACTCGCCTGGGAATAATCATTGACCATTGCCCCATTGACAATTGACAATTGACCATTCACCACTCACAACCCAATACATCATTTTACATTTATAAACACTCATGAAAAAGAACACCATTTTTATTTTACTAATATCATTAACGATGTCAACAGTTGTTGGTGCACAAACTAATAAACCTGCCAGCGATTGGCTCAATGTGACAGGGCCAATAACTTTTGAAAACAAATCGTACAGCCTAAGTTGGAGCAGTCATCCTTCCGCCAATTTTTATAAACAGGAATATCTCGTAAAGGGTGACCAGGCAGATAAATTCAAGACTATGATCTTGTTGGACGTAGTAACTGGCGAAACAGATATTAAAAATGTAGTAGCGGCAAAAGTCGCTGAATTAAAAAAAATGAAGGAGACCAATCCGGTGATTAATTATGAAGTGATTGATAATTCTGCAACCGGGGAGTATATGATCGATTTTTTATTAACGGCTAACGCACCGGATGGAAACATCAGTATTGTTGAGCGGAACGTTTACCGGTACAAAACGTTCGCAGATAAAAACGGGCACAAGGGCATTATGTTGTTTGGTATCAGCGCCAGGGGATATGATGCTGATGTTACAAAGTTCCTAACGGCTTTAAAAGCAAACAGGAAAGACACGATGAATAAGCTGGCACAATACAAATTACCGGAAGTGACTGTAATGAATTAATACATTTAGAAAAACAGTGTTGATTAGTTGAAAATAATTTTACAAATAAATAAAGTATAAGAGTGAGCCTTTTTGATTTTCTAAAGCCAAAGCCAAAACCTGTACCGCAGGAAGTAATAGTTCCTTCAAACAGATCTGAATGTGATATCAGCAAAACTCAATTAATAGTAGAACTTCTTAAAATTCCCCGGGAGGAAAGAGATGATAGCTGGTACCAAAGTTTTTATGAAAACGTAGCCACTGCAAGTTTCGCCTGCGGCAGCCCACAGGTGTTGAGGGGACCTGATGAAATTCCATATTTTATCTTAAAAACGCCGGAAGTAAATAAACCATTTGAGTCATTCTGCATTCAAAATATGAAGGATGATTTTTTGCTGGAGAAGGGATGGGGCGTAGTGTTCAACCCGGCCGAAGATAAAAGCGCAGACTGGGTTTTCACTTATGGCGCAATTGTTAACCTGCATCTTAACAATAAATTCGTTTCAACAGTAGATGAAGCGGATGTTGAAAATATAGCATTTAACGGAACGGTGGGTGCAACTAAAAAAGAAGAACAGGTATTGGTTGCTCAGCCTTCCGACACTTACCTGCCCCGGCCAACAAGAGCTGCATTAAGATCATTCCTGCAAAGCAAAGGAATTAAAAAGCCACAGGTATTGATGCTGACCTCGATCAACGATGGAAAAGCCATCCGAAAGCTGGTTTTCAATATTCACCCCGAAAACTATCCTGTATCATCCCAACTGGATTATTTAATGCAACAGGTTGGTTGGTTTTTGCCAAACGATTATATTCTCATTCCGCTTCCCAAGAGATCGGAGCTGGCCAGCGGCTTTCATCCCCTGTAATGATTACCGGATTGGTGTTATTCTGAATTATTAAAAATGGAAATGAGCTACCCACCAAACGTTCCTTCGGAACGACTCGTGGGTAGAAAAGGAACAGAATTGCTTAATCGTTCCATAGGAACGTTTGGTGCGACAATTTGAAATGCCCCCAATACAATTGAATACATTTATGGCTATTAAAATAATTATATCACTGATGTTATTAGCGGCCTTAAAGTTATTATTCGGCTCAAGCTCTGTTGCTGATAATTCAACCTTAGTTCCCATTGATAAAGTATGGTGGGATAACCTCAGCGAAGAGTGGAAAACAATACTGCTTGTCAATCAAAACTTTCAAAAGCAACACATTGATATCTTTAAACTTCAAGAAGAATATATCAATAGATTAAATGAAAAGGATGAAGCCGGGTGTTCTGAAATAAATAAATCATTGCACGAATTGAATGAACTGAAGAGATTTAGTTTAGGTTATCCGGACTTGTATGCAAGAGCGATACGCACAAATCATGTAGTAAAAAATGAAAACATTGATCTGGCAACCCTCGCAAACCTGGATACGATATATATGGTTAATGGGCCTGCCGACCTTTCACCGCTTCAACAGTTTCCACATTTGAAAGTATTAATAATTAATTATTGTGGACTTGCTGATGGTAGTGAGCAAATTGATCTAAAGCCTTTAAAATATTTAAAAGAATTAAAAGTGCTTCACTGCTCTTCACCTGCAATTAAATCCTTGCCCATAGAAGGTTTGGTTAATTTGGAAGAATTGAATTGTGATAACAGCAGCATTGCCAATCTTGCTCCGCTAAAGAAACTGGTTAACTTAAAACTACTATCAGTTGGAAAAATAAAGGATGCCTCAGCTATTTCGCAATTGGAAAATTTGGAAGCACTGTATATCGATGGGTGTAAACAAGTGCCTAGTCTCTCAAGATTAAAAAAGCTTAAAAAGTTATATATTTCGGAAGGTGAGTTATCCATTATAAACGCTGGTTACCGACTTACAAATATTGATTTCTTAGCCAGCTTCAAAGATTTGGAGGATTTAGATTTGGGCTATACAAGTTATAAAGGAAGTTTAAATGTATTGAATCAATTACAACACTTAAAAGCAGTCACGCTTCCTCCGGTAAGCAAATCAGAAATGAGGTCGTTCAAGCAGTCGAACCCACATTGTGTAATAATTAATTCATTCAGTTATGAATGATCATACATTCTCATTTGTAACGCCAGCAAATTATTGATTTCCTATTGCTGTGCCTGCCTGGTAATTGCTGTAAAAGATGTTTCCAATTTGTTGATGCGTTCTTCCAAAGTAATGATCTTTTCCTTTTGCTTTTCTACGACTAACTGTAACTCCTGTATTCCCTTAATGGCAATTACCCCAAAACCACTATAGTCCATTGTATAGGTATCAAGATTACGCTCCTTGCTAACATTGTGTGTAACGAGCGACGGAAAAATCTTCATCACATCCTGGGCGATAAAACCATTGTACTCCTGTTGATCGGTTGTATTCTTAAATTGATAAGTGGCAGGTTTTAACTGATCTATTTTGCCAAGCATAGCGATCATTGGCCTGACATTGGTTTTTAGCCGTTCATCAGAATTGCTGGTGTAGACGCCTGTAGTTTCATTAAACGTTCCCCTTAGGAGCCCATTAAAAAATAATTGGAGATTGCCGAAAGTGACCAGCTCCCAATTTTCCGACGTGAAGGAGTTTTGAAGCAGCAGGCCAAAATTTCCATGGTTTATTTTAGCCTTATATTTTGTAGGAGTTGCAGTTCCTACTGCTAAATTTCCATCTTTGGATAATACCATGTTGGTAATATTTCCATTGGCTCTGAATTGTAAGCCATTCGGGTTAGTACTGTTATTATAAACGATTCCGCCCGACACATTGCTTGTAGGATTACCAAATAGAACACTGGTTTCTGCATCATCCGGTGCAAGTATACTAACATAATTGTGGGTTGAACTTTCAACAACCAGGGAAGAATTAAACCAGGCTGTTGCGCCCGAGTTTCCATTGGCAATGTGAAATTTATTTGTAGGGCTGTTTGTTCCTATCCCTACATTTTGACCAATTGAATCCATGCAAAGCAAAAAAGTAATTGCACAAGAAAAACCAGTTATCTTTTTCATAAAGGAAGTTTTAGCAGATGAAATTAATAAAAAGCTACGAAGAGAACCGATACTGCCCGTCTAACCCGAAATTTCGCCCGGTTAATAGGGAGGATAATTATTCCTCACAGATGTATTTATATTTATGATGGGTTAACTGTACAATCTCCGTAAGCTGGTAACCTGGCTACCAGTCGTAGCAAAAAGCAAACAAACTAAATTTGATTCATGCGCTTTATCCTTTATATCATCTGTGTCGCTTACGGTTTGATGGCACATGCGCAAAATGAAACAACCGGATTCACCAGTTATGAAACAAGGCAGGGCTTGAGTAATAACGCAGTCCTTTGTCTTCTGCAGGATAGCAGAAACTTTTTATGGATCGGCACAAAGGAAGGACTCAACCGTTTCGATGGGCACAGGTTTAAAAAATTCTTCAGACAGCGTAACGTTTCGAATGGTTTAGCAAGCAATTATATTTTCGATATTTTGGAGTACCAGTATGGGCAGTTGCTTATTACTACTAATAACGGCATTTCTGTATTGAACACGCTTACCGGCCAATTCGAAAACGAAAAGATAAAGTTTGCACCATTAAAGCCCGGCTCGGGTACATCCGTGTTGAGTGCTTTTAAAGCCACCAATGGGCAGATCTGGATCAGTCACAATGGCGAGATGGACATTCTTGATAGTACGCTGAAATACCTGTATCGCTTCACTGATATTCCCTGGGCCAAAACTTTGAAAGGGAGTTTGATTTTCAAGGATGGGTATTATGATGATCAACACCGGCTATGGTTTCCCACTGATTCATCCGGAATTCAAATCATAGATTTTGCGGCTAAGCAAGTTTGGAACTACAAAAATAATCCTCTAAAGCTGCCTTTTTTAAATGCAACAAAAAGGTATATCCGGGCCTTTTGGGTGGATGAAAAAAATAAAGCGTTATGGTATGCGCCCTGGGGGGAAGGCCTTAGCAAGTACGATTTTAATACGCAGCTTGAACAGCACCAACTGTTTGGTTTAAAGGGATTGTTAGAGTTTTGTACAGTAGATGCCATCATACAAAAAAACGCCCGGCGTTTGATATGCTGCGTAGGTGACATGATATGTGAGGTTGATATTAATTCCCTGGCTTATACTAAGATCATTGATAAGAAAATTGCCTTGGTTTTCATTAAAACAAGAGATGCTCAATTTTGGGCAGGAACGCCACGTGGGCTCCTTCGGTTACAGGATTCGCCTCCTTATATCAGAAAGCTTGCCTTTGATGGCCAGGAAAAAGTTCCCGCTTTGGGTGAGTGCACCAGTGTTGCTGCCACAAAAAGTGGCCGGCTGTATGTAACCTATTTTAATAATGCATTGCTCCAGGTTGAGAAAGATCGGGAGACCGCCAGGTTTTATAAAGTAAATGATAATGCCAGCATAAAATTAAGCAGCGTTTGTGAAGATAAAAGCGGTAGGATATGGATTGGAACATCCCGGGGAATTTTTTTCTTCGATAGCCATTCCGGCAAATTTTTAAAGCCTGCATGGCTGCCAAAAGCGCTTCAGGCCAGCACCATCAACCTGGTTTTTTGTGACCGTACCGGTGAAGTATGGATAGGTACAAGAAATCCGTTTATTTTGTTCAGGTATGATCCGGCGCAAAACCAATTGCAACAAATTACAAACAATATTGTCGATAGGTTTACGGCCCTTTATGCCGATAGCAGGATATCAAGAATATATGAGGACAAGCAAAACAATCTTTGGATGACTTCTTATTTGGGTGGTGGCATTATCCAATATAATAAAGCATCCGGTGAATGGAAGATGTGGCCACAGACTACGCGGCATAGTAACCAACTGGTAAATAAAGGGATCATTATGTTGTACCCGGATGATCATAATTTGTGGAGCATCGATTATTTAGGCGATGGCTTAAACTGTTACAATTATCTCACGGACAGTTTAACGAGGTTTAGAAGAGAGGATGGGCTGGCATCAGAATATATAAAAAACTTTGCAGCCGATGGCAATGGAAACCTGTGGATATCGAACGAATTTGGTTTAACGAAATTCAATTTAAAAAGCCATCAAACAATATCATACAACCTGCAAAACACGCTGGCTGCCAACTACGAAAACGGAGAGAATTTCTTTGACACCGTTACCAATAGTATCGTTTATCCCTTGTCTGA
>JBDSAP010000127.1:0-3709 GCA_039922055.1 Ferruginibacter sp. | reverse complement strand
CAACGGTCTGAATGGCAGCCTTACAAAAAAATAACCCCTTGCATGGGGTCACATTGGAACAGGTACTTCAATACCTGGTAGAAAAATATGGCTGGGAAGAATTGGGCAGCATCATCCGGATAAATTGTTTTAACGAAAAGCCGAGCATACAATCGAGCCTCAAATTTTTACGCAAAACTCCATGGGCAAGAAAAAAAGTAGAGGATCTTTATGTGTGCAACCTTGAAAAGAATGCATGAAAATTTTGTCAAAAAAAAATCCGACAACAATTGCCGGACTTTTTTTAACTACCATTTGAACAGATCTAAACTAATAAATTCAATAGCATAATAATAATGATAATAGCGGATATGGAGATATAAGCTACAAAGCCTGCATCTACTCTTTTCATTTGCAGATCCTGCGGTGCTTTTCGATCATTCTCTCTACCACCTATATTATACATAGCTTAATCTTTGATGCGTTTAGTACATCTGGAACCTTATGGGTAAGGTATATCTTGTCTTTACGTTTTTTCCTTTTATACGTCCCGGTGTCCAGGTTGGCATTTTTTTAAATACCCTGATCGCTTCTTCCTCTATACCATATCCAATAGGAGTACTTGTAGCAACGGGGTTATATATTTTACCATTTTCATCTACCGCAAAACTCAATTTTACAGTACCTTCTGCGTTATTCTCTGTTGCTGCATCAGGGTACACGATGTTATCTTCAAAGAAACGCTCCAGCGCTTTTTGTCCACCGGGAAACGCTGGCAGGATCTCGGTATTTTTATAATATCCTTCCTTATCCATTTCCATGGCTGCGGTGTTTGCTTTTTGGTCAGGAGCTACGATACTTACCTTTAGCTTTTTTGCCTTACCGGATTTGGCCTTTGCCGCTGTATCCCCAATCATCTTTTTCGACGCATCTAATCGGCTCTTTGCAGAAGTATCGCCGTTAACTATTGCGGTGGTATCGCTATGCTCAACCATTGTGTGATCACTCATCATGGTATCTGCATGCATCATTGATGTATCAGAACCAGTAGTAGTGGCCGGGTTGGTGTCATTACTTGCGCAACCAGCCATAATCAATGCTGTAACTGTCAGGGGCATTAATATTTTGCCCGAAAACATACTCATTGTCTTTGTCATAAATTTTTTCATTTGTTTAATTGGGTGTATTCAAATAAGATGCCGCAAGCTGAATACATGCTGACAACCAAAACTTTACATGAGTTAAGGTTTGTTTATTGTTTATATCATCGGCAAAGCCGCAATTTGAGGAATATTATCAACGGTAACCTGTTCTCCGTCCGGTTAAAGCGGAGCAAAATTTTGTATCTTCGCATCGAAGAATTTCGATATGAATACAAAGGGAAAAGTTTTGATGGCCATGAGTGGCGGGATTGATAGTACGGTGGCAGCGCTGATGCTTCATAAAGAAGGTTATGAAGTAATTGGCATCACCATGAAAACCTGGGATTATGCCACCAGCGTAGGCGTAATAGGTAAAAAAGAGACGGGTTGCTGTAACCTCGATAGCTTTAACGATGCCCGGCAAGCCGCAGTGCAACATGACTTTCCTCATTTTATTTTAGATATCAGGGAAGAATTTGGCGACTTTGTGATCGACAATTTCGTGGAAGAATATATGGCGGGCCGGACGCCTAATCCTTGTGTAATGTGCAATACGCATATAAAATGGCGGGCATTGTTAAAACGAGCTGATGCGCTGGGTTGCGATTTTATTGCCACAGGCCACTATGCTCAAATTCACCAGCATACCAACGGCCGCTATTTCATCCGCAAGGGAATTGATGAAACCAAGGACCAGAGCTACGTGTTGTGGGGATTGCAACAGGATTTGCTTAGCCGTACCCTATTGCCATTAGGTACTTATCACAAGACACAGATACGGCAAATGGCCCACGACTTTGGTTATCCTGAGCTGGCTAAAAAATCGGAGAGCTATGAAATATGTTTTGTACCTGATAATGATTACCGTGGCTTTTTAAAAAGGAATGTAGAAGGTCTTGAAGAAAAGGTGAACGGTGGTAATTTTGTTGACAAAACAGGTAAGATCCTTGGGAAACATAAAGGATATCCTTTTTATACCATCGGGCAACGGAAAGGCCTGGATATCGCACTCGGTAAACCAGCTTTTGTTACCGGCATTGATCCCGAAAACAATATCATTGTACTCGGTGAAGAAGAAGATCTGAAAGGTAGTGAAATGAACGTAGCCAAAATAAACTGGATCAAATATGATGGGCACACGGAAGGAATGGAAGTGCTCACCAAAATTCGTTATAAAGATAAAGGAGCGATCAGTAACCTGTATACATACGAAAACGGTGTAAAAGTTCGTTTTTATGAAGATGTAAAAGGAATTGCACCAGGGCAGAGTGCTGTTTTTTATGAAGGTGATGATGTAATAGGCGGCGGAGTCATTCAACGAGCCTCAAACCAGTTTAAATAACAACAAAGTCCTGGAAAACATTTAAGCAGCCTTTTACCTTAAACAAAGGTCTGATTCAGTAACTTTCTGTATTATGAAAAGAAGTAGTTTATTTACGGGTATTGTCTGCTTATTGATCTTAAGTGCCTGCAAAAAAGATCCCGAAACATTCGTAACCGCTTCCATCAGCGACTATGCTCCATTAACGGTTGGCAAATACATCACTTACAGGCTGGATACTTTTAAATACCTTCCTTTCAGTATCAGGGATACCACCGTTAGCTACGAGGTAAAACATGTTGTAGAAGGTTTGATCAATGATAATCTCGGCAGACCTGCTTATAAAATTTTCCGTTATATACGCAAAAGCCCCCAGCAGGCATGGCAACCTGATAACAGTTTTATGGTGATCAATACGGAAAGCTCTTTGGAATATATCGAGAACAATATGCGTTTTTTGAAATTAAAGTTGCCAATTATAGATGGCTATACCTGGAAAGGAAACAGCTTTATCGACACTTACTCCTTCAACTCGGATGTAAAATACCTGGATGACTGGGATTATGTGTATGACAGCCTGCATCTGTCCCGCACTATTGGCACATTTAATCTTGACAGTACTATCAGGGTTGATCAACGGGATGAGGTTATTGGAAATCCAGCAGATCCCAATTCATATAGTGAGCAAAATTTTGGTGCAGAAATATATGCAAAGGGCATTGGTCTTGTATACCGCAGGTTTTTGCATACTGAATTTCAACCCGCTACTCCCGGAAATCCGAGCTCGTATGATGATAGATCTTATGGCATCATACTTACCATGATCGATCATAATTAACCCCAGTTGTTGCTTAGCGTTCTTCGTAAATTTGACATAATGCCAGCTCAATTTTCTGTATGAAGAAATTCCTCCTTGTCCTTATCTTTTTTATCACCCTTACTCCAATTTGTTTTGCACAGTTTTCCCGTTATATTATCCAGTTAAAAGATAAAACAGGCACTCCTTTTACTGTCGGCAATCCCATCCAATTTCTTAGTCAGCGTTCAATTGATAGAAGAATAAGGTACAGTATCGCTGTTGAGCAGACCGATCTTCCTATAACCCCGGCCTATATAGACAGCATACGGTTAGCGGGAAACGTGACCATTTTAAATGTAAGTAAATGGCTGAACCAGGTATGTATAATGACCACCGATGCAGCAGCGCTCGCCAAAATAAACACCTTCACTTTTGTAAATTCATCTTCTCCGATAGCAGCAAGAAGCG
>JBDSAP010000126.1:0-5030 GCA_039922055.1 Ferruginibacter sp. | reverse complement strand
TGTGGCTGGACGCTTTTT
The DNA here is from genome assembly GCA_039922055.1 of Ferruginibacter sp. GTDB lineage: Bacteria > Bacteroidota > Bacteroidia > Chitinophagales > Chitinophagaceae > Ferruginibacter. The sequence goes on along the minus strand of JBDSAP010000126.1, from coordinate 5,012 downwards.
ATATTGCTATGCTGAGCGAGGGATATAAGAAGGGTAAATCTAATTTGCCCGTTGCGACGTTGAATGGAGCCCGTTCAAACTGGCATGCCTGGCGAAACAAGGAGAAGTGTAGTTCACTTGTATATATAATCCGGAACCTTTAAGTCGAGTTGATTTTTTGAGCACTTACAGGCTGGCTTTGAAACTTCAGCTAGCCGTCGAAACACCCAATTAATATCTCCCTCTTACACTTTTCTTTTGGCGCTGAATATTCCATAGATCCGCCGCCGTAAACGTTTTCTTGGTTGCTGGCACCGCATCGTAAGCTAAAGATTCATTCACAATTGTTACCAGGTTTTGTAAAGCTGTAGTGCTTATTGTAGAAAATAAGCCGGCTGATTTCCTTTTCATTTATATAAATTTTTGGTGTTAATTAATTTGTTTAGAAACTGTATCTTCTTTGCAACATGCTTTTTTTCTGACGTTGAATGTTCCATAGATCTGCTGCGCTAAATGCGTTGCGAGCAACTTTACTTATACTTGTTGCCAGCGTTTCCTTTACGATAGTAGTAAGGCTGTTGACCTGTTGATCGCTTATTTGTGCAAATAGCGTTTCTGATTGCTTTTTCATTTTATTTATTTTAACTGTTGAAATAATTTTGTGAGTTTTTATAAAGCGAAGCGACGTTGTACGATACTTCTCTTGTTGCGTTGGATGTTCCAAAGATCGGCGGCGGTAAACTGTTTTGCAGGCGTTTGGCTGTACCCAGGCACAAGGGTTTCCTTTACTAAGTTTGTCAGGTTTTCTACTTGTGCTTTACTTATTGTTGCAAATAAGGTGTTTGATTGCTTTTTCATGATTGATTTTTTTGAGTTGTTTGTTGTTTATTTACTTTGATAACACAAAGATATACATTATTAGGTACTGTACAACACATAGTACCAGTTATTTTTTGGTAGTGGGTTGGCTAAAATAGCTGTTTAAACTTAAAAGCCTTGTCCACACAGCATTCCATGCGTTTTTAGAAAATTTTATTTTTTATATTATTTTGATAAATGGAGTTTACTGTTGATGAACGGTGGCTTGGAGTGGATAATTGGAGATCTTGTGCGCTGTTTGGGATTTTTATTGATCTCCCCATAACAGGATGTATTCTTACCAGGATGAAGCCTCATTATGTGAACAAGACTTAGTTGATTTAGACCAAATCAAAAAGGGAGCATTTTACCGCCCCCTTTTACTTAACTACTCAGGAAAACAAAATTAAAAAAAGTATCCTACAGAGAGTTGTATACCCTGGTTCTTGTATTTGCCTTCGCCTTTACTAATAGTGTCGAACCTTAACTGGTAGACCAGGTTGCAAAGAATCGGGTTGTTTAGTTAACACTGGCCAATGCGTAGCCGTCTTAATCAAATTTCTTTAAATCTGCACCGGCATGCATGAAGTGAAAATATTGGGATGAAATATATTAGAGGGTGGACTGGATTGTAAAACAAAAATCGTTTAGGGGATAATATCTATATATACAGAAATATAGAAGCGGCTAACCATTTAGCCACACAGCAACAGCTTTATTGGAGAATATATCAGGAAGCTATTCCGTCAGTAAAAGAAACAGACTCGATCCAACCCTTAACCCAGGCTATGTCCTTATTCATTTTTTTGGCAAGCCGTTCGAGTAAGGCATCTTCCTGCCCGGGTTCGTAAACGAGGTCCTCGTCTGTAAGATCAGCGTTTACTTCTTTTAATTTTTCTTTTACTTCTGGCCAGGGGCCTGATAATTTTAGCTGTGTACTCATAAAAGATTATTATCAATATCCAGGCCATTTTACTCCCTCGTTCCTTGCGGCACTATCTGCGCAAGGGATAAATTAGTAACCTGGTATTTTGCTCCTCATTGATAAAATGTAAAAGAGTGCGACGCCAATGAAGCTTAATTGAAAGACTTTTGTTGGGTTCAAAAAATTGTTACTTCCTGTTTACTATACATTATATATACTTAAGCCACCATTGCCTGTGCGTTAATTTATATTGATTGAACCATCGGCAGGGCAGGTATAGTGATGCAACAATAAAGATCCAGATTCCATATACAATCCAAAGGTTATAACCAAATGCAGGTGGCCGGAAAAGGAAAGGCACCTCCTGGTTAATGATCTCAGCAGAACCGTGACCAGTGGCAAAAAAGATGATAACGAGCAATGTATGTATCAGGTAAAAATGAAGCACATAATAAAAGAACGGAACCCTTCCATATATCGAAAAGACCTTACTCCATCTTCCCTGTACGTTTTCAACGAGCGCCAATGCAATGAGGGAAGGTCCAAGCGTCATGGCTAAATATTGAAGCGATGGCGGATACTTGCTTGTATTAAGAAAGGTGAAAAGGTTTTGACCATCCCAGTTTGTTGGATTACCATAAATGTTGGTAAACCGTAACGCCAGGAATAGGACGCACAACAATACTCCGCTTGTTAATAGCAGTTGCCTTCTTTTGATGGCGGAAAATTCTTTGCGGAACCAATATCCTGCGCAATAACCCATCAGCATAGCGCCCGTCCATGGAAGTATGGCATATATCACCATGATAAAACGATCAGGGGCAATTTGTAACGAAGTGAAACTTGAGGTAAGAAGCACTTTTAAAAGGGTACCGGTAATACCGGTCTGCGGAAGGGTAGCATGATCGAGCAGGTTATGTCCAAAAAATAAGATGATTCCCACCACTAAAACAGCATAGAAAGATATGCGCATCAAAATTCCAAGGAGGATCATGCTACATCCGATAGCCCAGATCACCTGCCAGATAAGAATATTATAAAGCGGATTAAAAGTAAGACCCAGCGTGATGATCGCCATTTCAACGAATACAAGCCAGAAACCTCTTTTTATCATAAACAAGCAGGCTTCATTACGGCTTTTATTTTTCGATGAAAGATAAGCGGAGGTACCGGATAAGAACACGAAAGTTGGGGCACAAAAGTGGGTGATCCAGCGGGTAAAGTATAAAGGTATTGTTGTAGTGGCAGCATCAAGCGGATCGGCAGTGAACGCTGTCTCATGAAAAAAATCCCTGGTATGGTCGAGCGCCATGATGATCATTACCAGTCCGCGGAGAATATCAATAGAGTTAATTCGGTAGGGAAGTTTTTGTTCCATCTGACTAAGATAATAAAGTGATTGAAGATATCTAAGAAACTTAAAATATTTCTCTTCAGACCCGGGGATCTATTGCAGTTTCACGAAATATTTTATTACCTATTATTTTTCAAAGTTGCATAGCCATAGCTTTGTATAACTTTTTTTAAAAACAACTCCAAGCCTTGTGGCCTTTTTGTGCACTGAAGAAGCCCACCGAAAAAATGGTCAGCGAATTGAAGTAAGCGGCGGGATTAATTTTTAAAACAAGGAAGCACCTTTTCTGTATAGACAACAAATGTGAATTTTGAATCATAAAAAACAATCGAACAATCAAATATTAAATAATGAAGAGAATTGCAATTGATATGGACGGCGTATTAGCGGATGTGTACAGCCAGTTTATAAAGATGCATGCCGCTGACTTTGGAGAAGTAGTACCCTGGACAGAGATTGATGGAAAACCAGAAGGCGCGGCATTTCCTAACATAAGAGAATATGTAAACAGCAAAGGATTTTTTTTGAATTCGCCGGTGATAGAAGACTGCCAAAGAGTACTACATGCAATGAATGAGAACTATAAAATATTCATTGTGTCTGCAGCCATGGAATTTCCAAATAGCCTCTCTGAAAAACAATTGTGGCTGAATGAATTTTTTCCATTTATTACATGGCAGCAGATGGTTTTTTGTGGATCGAAAGAAATTATCAACGCAGATATTATGATAGACGATCATTTTAAGAACCTTGACTTTTTTGAGGGAGAAACCATTTTGTTCACGCAGCCGCATAACAAATTTTCAGACCCTGGCAGGCACAAGAGAGTAAGCTCCTGGAATGAGATCGAAAAAATATTTCTTACCTGAAATTTTTTTATTCATCAACAAAGCATACTTGCAGAATAATTATTTTTAGTTTCGGATGATGCGGATCTCTCCATTGCCCATTAGCTCTTTTTGAATTTTCGCAAATTCAGCACTATTCACTTTCTTTCCTTTTGTGGGTGCTTTTAATTCTTTCTTGTCTATTTTTTTATCAATTGAAATTGCAGTAAAAACAAACTCACTTTTGTTAACATCCAGGCCGAGTATCATTCCCGGTAATCCGTTGAATTGTTCAGGGCCGGCAGGCAAAGGAATATCTTCTGTGTACCATGCCACTACTTCATTTCCCCTTTCAGTTTTGCCCGTCGCTCTTTTGCACGGATAGCCAGCAATCGTTTTTGTTTCTCCTTCTTCCATTTTCCAGGCAAGGCTTTTAATTGAATCTTCCAGCAGGTACATTTCCTGCATCAGCTCTCTTTTATCGGCCATTTTTTGTGTGGTGAAGTTTTTATAGTATTCATTCTCCGGGCCTCCGCCAATCCTTATTACTACACCGTTATTATTGGGCTCGGCCATATCCGGCTCTTCTTCCATTGCTTTAAACAAACTCTGGTTATCTGCAAACAGCATTTCAAATTTTGTTGTTCTGGTTGGCGGAATCATAGATCTCATTTGTTGATTATCTTCAGGTATACGCCGGTGAAGATCTACTTTTTGTTCGTAGATTATTTTGCCTTCTTTTACCTGTGCAATTGCTGGTTGCACACTTGTTAGTATCAGCAGTGCGGCGATTAATTTTTTCATGTCGGGATGTTTTTAAAAGTGAGTCCTATCCAGCAAAACTATTTGAATGACCTACTACAGCAGGTTAAGCAGCCTTGCTTTAATGTTAATTAAGGTTAATGGTAAATAACAAGCCACATTAAAAATTAGCTTTGTTATGCAGATGAATAAATTACGAACAGCCCGGATACTAATGACAGCAACCATTTTGCTGATAGCTGCTTTCCAGGCATACTGGATAAATAAGCTGTACTACCAGGAAGAGAATAATTTTAAAAAGAGCGCT
>JBDSAP010000125.1:0-8585 GCA_039922055.1 Ferruginibacter sp. | reverse complement strand
AAGTTCCTTACAAAAAAGAATACTGGCGGCGGAGCAGCCAAATCAGTTCTAAAATATTTTTTTAATTTATAGCAGCATAACAACCGTCCATGGATAATATTCAGAGTAATGATATAAATGTGCAAAGTGGGCAATTGGGGCCGGGTGCAAAAGTAGTAGTAGGTTTTAGCGGCGGGTTAGACACTTCTTTCTGTGTAAAATATTTAACTGTAGAAAAGGGCTATGAAGTCCATTCCGTGGTGGTAAATACAGGAGGTTTCAGCAACGAAGAGCTTAAGCAGATTGAAGCGCATGCCTACAAACTTGGCGTAAAAACCCACACCACTGTTGATGCAGTCAAAAGTTATTATGATCGCATCATTCGCTATTTGATCTACGGAAATGTTTTGAAGAATAATACCTATCCCCTTAGCGTAAGCGCTGAGCGGTTGAGCCAGGCGATCTTCATTGCGGAACATGTAAAAAGGATTGGCGCCGTCGCAGTCGTACATGGCAGCACGGGTGCAGGCAATGACCAGGTACGCTTTGATATGGTGTTTAATATTATGATCCCGGGTATTGAGATCATTACTCCTATCCGTGATATGAAATTGAGCAGGGAAGCGGAGATAGAATGGCTGAAAAGCAATGGTGTGGAAATGAATTTTGAGAAGTCAATGTATTCGATCAATAAAGGTTTGTGGGGAACAAGTGTAGGCGGAAAGGAAACTTTGAACAGTAAGGGAATGCTGCCGGAATCTGCATGGCCTACACAGGTTACGCAAACGGATAGCCGCAGTTTAGAATTGGAATTTGAGAAAGGAGAATTAGCCAGCGTGGATGGTGAAACATTTGCACATCCAACAGAAGCGATTCAAAAGATACAAAGCATTGCTGGCGCTTTTGGCATTGGCAGGGATATCCATATCGGTGATACCATTATTGGTATAAAAGGACGTGTGGGATTTGAAGCGGCAGCGCCAATGGTTATTTTAAAAGCACACCATGCACTGGAAAAACATGTGCTTACCAAATGGCAGTTGAACTGGAAAGACCAATTGGCACTTTTTTATGGCAATTGGTTGCACGAAGGGCAAATACTCGATCCGGTTATGAGAGATATCGAAACCTTCCTTACAAGCTCTCAGCAAAATGTAACCGGTAAAGTATTTGTTGAATTGATGCCATATCGTTTCCAGGTTACGGGTATTGAATCAGCTTATGATTTAATGAGTAGCAAATTTGGAAAGTATGGTGAAATGAACAATGGCTGGACCGGTGATGATGTAAGAGGATTCACGAAAATATTTGGCAATCAAACAATGATTTATCACCAGGTAAAAGACAGCGTGGATGGCAAGCAAAATTAAAATAGGTATAATAGGTGGTGCCGGCTACACGGGTGGAGAACTCATCAGGATATTATTGAATCATCCAACTGCCGAAATAAAATTTGTACACAGCAAGAGTAATGCAGGCAAGCCGGTGCATTCGGTACATGCTGATTTGATCGGTGAAACTGAACTGGCATTTTCCTCCACATTCACTACACACGAAGGTGAAAGTTTAGAAGAAGCGATCGATGTGCTTTTTTTATGCGTGGGGCATGGAGATGCAAAAAAGTTTTTAGCAGAAAATCCCATTCACGAAAAAATAAAGATCATCGATCTTTCGCAAGATTTCAGGTTAACTCAATCGCAAATAATTCATGGCCGTGAATTTATTTACGGATTACCTGAGCTTAATAAAGAGAAGATACAAGGTGCAAATAATATTGCCAATCCCGGTTGTTTTGCTACAGCTATCCAGTTGGGTCTATTGCCACTTGCAAAAGCAGGTTTACTGAATGATGTTTACATAACAGGTATTACAGGTTCTACAGGTGCGGGGCAAGGTCTAAGCAACACATCGCATTTTAGCTGGAGAACAAATAATATACAGGCTTATAAAACTTTAGAGCACCAGCATTTAAATGAAATACATCAAACGCTAAATAACTTGCAGCCATCCTTTGCAAATGCGCCTACAGAAGATGGGGCCATCAGTTTCATTCCATGGCGGGGAGATTTTACAAGAGGAATTTTTATTAGTTCACAGGTAAGATGTGACCTGAGTTTGCAGGAATTAAATGTTCTCTACGAAGAATTTTACCAGGATGCACCATTTACAACAGTAAGTAAAGATTCGATCTTTTTGAAGCAGGTGGTCAACACAAATAAAGCAGTCATCCAGTTAGAAAAGGCGGGAACCAAGTTGGTAGTCCATTCAGTAATAGATAATTTATTAAAAGGAGCAAGTGGCCAGGCAGTTCAAAATATGAACCTGATGTTTGGGTTAGAAGAAAGGGAGGGGTTGAGGTTGAAGGGGAGTTACTTTTAGACGGTTTAAGGGCGTAAGGTGTAGGGTTTAAGGAAGAAGACAGACAGATACTGTTTACACCCTGTATTAAAAAATTGAGAATGACTCTTTACCTTAAATGGTTAAGGGGGTAAGGTGTAGGGTTTAAGGAAGAAGCCAGACAGATACTGTTTACACCCTGTATTAAAAACTTGAGAATGACTCTTTACCTTAAATGGTTAAGGGGGTAAGATGTAGGGTTTAAGGAAGAAGCCAGATCCTGTTTACAGCCTGTATTAAAAAAAGTTGAGACTCTTTATTAATTTAAAATCTATTAATAATTTAAAAGCCTTTGACCTTACACCGTAAACCTTAAACCTTCTATGAGAGACTATAAAAAATTGGATGTTTGGAAGAAGGCCCACGATATGTATTTGCATGTCAAAAAAAGTATTGCGATAAAATTGCCTAAAGAAGAAAGGTATGAATTGTCATCTCAATTACAACGTGCGGCACTGTCAGTGCCTTTGAATATTGTTGAAGGTTGTGGAAGATTCACTGATCGGGACTTTGCGCATTTTTTAGATAATTCTTTGGGCTCAATAAATGAAACAGATTATTGTTGTTTTGTCGCATTTGAATTGAATTATATTTCAAAGGAGGAATATGACGTCATAAACAAATTGGTTAACGAAGTAAGAGCAATGCTTTTGTCCTTTTTGAAATTCCTACGAAGTGAAACAAAGTAAGTGCAAGACAAAAATAATTACTGAAGTGTAGAAGCACATAGGGTCTGTGACGTCAAACGAAATAACAAAATATCGATATTAAGAATGACAAACTCTACATTATAAACTGTAAATAAAAATAACAGATCTCCGGATTTAAGAGCCTTATACCTTAAGCCTTACACCATAAACCATCTAAAAAAATGATTCTATTCGACGTATATCCACTCAACGACATCACCATTGACAGAGGCGAAGGCTCTTATGTATGGGACGATAAGGGCCAAAAATATTTAGATCTCTATGGAGGCCATGCGGTTATATCCATTGGACATACACACCCACATTATGTAAAGCGATTAGAGGATCAGCTTCATAAATTAGGCTTCTATTCCAATTCAATAAAGATTCCTTTGCAGGTGCAACTGGCGGAAAAATTGGGTAAGGTTTCGGGCAAAGAAGACTACCAGTTATTTCTGTGCAACTCAGGGGCCGAAGCAAATGAAAATGCATTGAAGCTTGCGTCCTTTTATAACGGTCGAAAAAAAATAATCGCCTTTAAAAAAGCCTTTCACGGACGAACCTCTCTTGCAGTTGCGGTAACTGATAATCCATCTATTGTAGCGCCTGTTAATCAAACCGACAATGTTATATTTCTGCCACACAATGATGAAGCTGCACTGGAACAGGCCTTTAAAGAAAACGAAATATCATCTGTGATCATTGAAGGCATCCAGGGAGTTGGAGGCATTCACGTGGCATCCGATTCATTCTTAAGAAAGATCAGGAGCCTTTGTGATGAGCACAATGCAGTGTACATCGCTGATTCGGTGCAGTGCGGTTATGGAAGAACCGGGTTGTTTTATTCACATGATCACAGCGGTGTTAATGCAGATATTTACACAATGGCAAAGGGCATGGGCAATGGTTTCCCGGTAGCGGGTATATCCATATCGCCTAAGTTACATTCGAAGCATTATATGCTGGGCACCACGTTTGGCGGTAATCATTTAGCCTGTGCTGCGGCACTTGCTGTGTTAGAAATTATTGAGCAGGATGATTTGATGAAGAATGCGGAAGACGTTGGTAATTATTTGATCACTGAGTTAAAGAAAATGCCACGCATAAACGAGGTAAGAGGAAAAGGTTTGATGATAGGAATTGATCTGCCGGAAGAATTAAAAGACGTGAAAAAAAATCTGTTGTTCAAACATAAAATATTTACCGGGGAATCGAAGCCTTATGTAATTCGTTTACTGCCCGCTTTGAACCTTACAAAAACAGACGCTGATATTTTTTTACAGGCTATCAAAACAGAATTAGGCTAATGCAAAATTTTATTTCAGTTAAGGATGTGGCTGACATCAATGCACTGGTGGCAAAAGCGCTTGCTTTCAAAGCTGGGCCATTTTCCGGTCGGCAGTTGGGTGCTGACAAAAAGATTGGACTGGTTTTTTTGAATCCATCTCTGCGTACGAGGTTAAGCACGCAAATAGCTGCAACCAACCTCGGCATGGAAGCCATTATTTTTAATGTAGATAAAGAAGGCTGGGCGATGGAGTTTGAAGATGGCGCTATCATGAGCGGAAATACCGTGGAGCATGTAAAAGATGCGGCGCCGATTTTGGGTAACTATTTTGATATATTATGCATCCGTACTTTTCCATCATTGAAAAACAGGGAGGATGATTACAGCGAATTAGTGATCAATTCATTCATGCAATATGCAGGTGTGCCATTGGTAAGTTTAGAAAGCGCCACGCTACATCCGCTTCAATCTTTAACAGATATTATTACTATAAAAGAATATTTAAATAATGCTGCTTTAGAGACGGTGCGTAAGCCAAAAGTTGTACTCACGTGGGCGCCTCATGTTAAGGCATTGCCGCAATGTGTGGCCAACAGTTTTGCGCAATGGATCAATGCCTGGGGTGAAGCTGATTTCGTGATTACCCATCCGGAAGATTATGAACTTTCTCCGGAGTACACAAAGAATGCAACCATCACTCACAATCAGGATGAAGCGTTAAAGAATGCGGATTTTATTTACGTAAAGAACTGGAGTACTTATAATGATTATGGCAAGATCTATAGCAATGATCCGGCGTGGATGTTGACTGAAGAGAAGCTTAAAAATACCAACAATGCAAAAGTGATGCACTGTTTACCTGTACGCAGAAACGTAGAGCTGAGTGATGAAATACTCGACGGCAGCAATAGCATTGTAACTCACCAGGCGGCTAACCGGGTATGGGCGGCGCAGGCTGTATTGAGTGAAATATTAGGAACTTTGCAAAAGAAGTGAAAAAAATATTTAGGCGCTGAAATACAAAACACATTTCAATTGAGCAGTTCAAATTCGAATAACATTTACAACGAAGTGGTTGATGAAACAGTCACTAAGCCAAAACTTTTTATTATTAAAATTGGCGGTAACATTATTGATGACGAAACCAACTTGTTATCTTTTCTGAAAAACTTTGCTTCAATAGCGGAAAATAAAATATTGGTTCATGGCGGGGGTAAGATTGCGAGCAGGATAGGCGAGCAGATGGGCATACAGCCAAACTATATCAATGGCAGAAGAATAACAGATGAAGCTACGATTGACCTGGTGACAATGGTTTACGGTGGATTGGTCAACAAGAAAGTAGTTGCAAAATTGCAGTCGCTGCAATGCAATGCAATTGGATTGACAGGCGCTGACGCAGATATCATTCCCGCTACAAAAAGACCAGTGAAAGAAATTGATTATGGGTTGGCAGGAGATATTACTGGTGAACTGCGGGCAGATAAATTAAACCTGTTTCTTAAGAATGATTTGGTTCCTGTTATTGCTCCACTAACACATGATGGCAAGGGCCAGATGTTAAATACAAATGCTGATACGATCGCTTCTGCACTCGCTATAGCTCTGTCAAAATTTTACGAGGTAAGGCTCATTTATTGCTTCGAGAAAAAAGGAGTGTTAGAAAATGTTGATGATGAAAATTCCGTCGTCTCACTTATTACAAGACCTATTTACAAAGTGCTGCTGGCTGATAAAAAATTATTTGGTGGCATTCTTCCGAAAATAGATAATGCATTTGCCGCCATTGATAGCGGCGTTAAAGAAGTATTGATCGGAGATGCAAATGACCTCTTACAAAATTTAACTGCCGACACGAAAGGAACATTAATAAAATAGCATGACGGAATATCTTTACCAGGACGCAGTCTCATTGTTGAAGCAATTAATTGCAACGCCTTCGTTCTCAAAAGAGGAAAATAATACGGCTGCCATTATTACCTCTTTTTTTGAAAAGCATGGTATTGAATATACCAGGGTAGAAAATAATATTTATGCTAAGAATAAATTCTATAATCCCATCAAGCCTTCCATATTGCTGAATTCGCACCATGACACTGTGTTGCCGAACAAGCGCTACACAATGGATCCGTTTAACCCGATAGAAAAAGAGGGGAAGTTATTTGGTTTGGGAAGCAATGACGCAGGAGGTTGCCTTGTATCGTTGATGGCAACATTTTTACATTTCTATACACAGGAAGATACAAAGTACAATCTTGTATTTGCCGCAAGTGCTGAGGAAGAGATCAGTGGCATAAATGGTATCAGCCTTGTGCTTCCGTACTTAGGTGACATTGATTTTGGAATAGTGGGAGAGCCTACCCAAATGGAAATGGCAGTAGCAGAACGGGGGCTGATGGTGGTAGATTGTATTGCAGAGGGTCGTGCAGGTCATGCTGCAAGAAATGATGGGGAGAATGCTTTGTATAAAGCCATCAATGATATCGATTGGCTGAGGAATTATAAGTTTGAAAAGATAAGCGATCTGTTGGGCGAAACACGGCTCACCGTAACCGTTATTGATACCGAAAATAAACAACACAATGTTGTGCCGGCGCATTGCAAATTTGTTATTGATGCACGAGTAAATGAGTTGTATACCTTTGGTGAAATACTTGAGGTGTTGAAACAGAAAATGAGTAGCAACTTTACACCTCGCAGTACAAGGCTAAAGTCTACTTCTATTTCGTTAGATCATCCTTTGGTAAAAGCTGGTTTGGAGTTAGGTAAGGGATATTATGGTTCTCCCACTACATCAGACAAAGCCCTGATGCCTTTTCCAACTTTAAAAATTGGCCCTGGCGATAGTGCCCGCAGCCACACGGCAGATGAATATATTTACTTAAAGGAAATAGAAGAAGGAATTGAAACGTATATAAAATTAGTGGGGCAGGTAATTTTGAATGGATAATGGATACTTGATACTTGATACTTGATACTGGTAATTGGATAAAGTGATGAATACTGAACTTGTTACGAGATAATAAAATAATCATAATATTATTAATGCGTTTATTGGAGTGTTAAAGAGATTGCTTTAAGTAACTACACTCAACACGAACCAAATGGATTTGAAATTGAACACAACAATAAACAATAAACTCAAAACAATAAACAAGATTAAATGAAGCTTTGGCAAAAAGATAAAATATCACTAGAGGCAGTTGAAAAATTTACTGTGGGGCATGATCGTGAACTGGATCTTTTCCTGGCGCCGTTCGATGTGTTGGGTTCATTGGCACATATAAAAATGCTTCAATCCATTGGGCTGCTGGAAACAGAGGAATTAGAAGTTTTGCAAACTGAATTAAAAAATATTTACCGCCAGGTACACGAAGGAAATTTTACGCTGGATGAGGGTGTGGAGGATATTCATTCGCAGGTGGAAATAATGCTTACAACAAAGCTGGGCGATGTTGGAAAAAAAATACACAGTGCACGCAGCAGGAATGACCAGGTGCTGGTTGATCTGAAGCTTTTCCTGAGAAGTGAAATAGAGAAACTGGTAGGCGCTGCAAATGAATTGTTTAGCTTACTGATGCAGCAAAGTGAAAAGTATAAAGATGATCTGCTGCCTGGCTATACGCATTTGCAACTGGCCATGCCTTCCTCTTTTGGTTTATGGTTTGGCGCCTATGCCGAAAGTTTGGTAGATGATCTTATTACATTGAGAGCCGCGTACGAGGTAGTAAATAAAAACCCATTGGGATCTGCCGCCGGTTATGGATCTTCTTTTCCCATCAACAGGCAAATGACTACTGATCTGTTAGGTTTTGACGACCTGAATTATAATGTTGTATATGCCCAGATGGGGAGAGGTAAAACCGAACGCATCGTTGCATCGGCGTTGGCAAATATTGCGGCAACACTTTCCAAATTAAGTATGGATGCCTGCTTATACCTCAACCAGAATTTTTCATTTATCAGTTTCCCCGATGAGTTAACAACGGGCAGCAGCATTATGCCGCATAAAAAAAATCCGGATGTATTTGAATTAATACGTTCTCATTGCAATCGTATACAGGCGTTGCCAAACGAGATCATGCTGATGACTGTGAATCTTCCATCGGGCTATCATCGGGATTTGCAACTTATAAAGGAGCATATTATTCCGGCGTTCCAAAATCTTCAGTCTTGCATAGAAATGGCTGGCCTGATGCTTAGCAACATACAGGTAAAGAAAGACCTGTTGA
>JBDSAP010000124.1:0-4172 GCA_039922055.1 Ferruginibacter sp. | reverse complement strand
TTTCCGGATTTTAATTCAGTTTGCAATTCATCAACCAATTCTTTATTGACATCAGAAAAATTATTGACGAAGTTTAATGGGTTTTGTATCTCATGTGCTATGCCTGCTGTGAGTTCACCGAGACTGGCCATTTTTTCTGACTGAATCAATTGTGCCTGGGTGGATTTTAGCTCGTACAATGATTTTTGCAGATCTGATGTACGTTCAGTTACCTGCCTTTCCAGCGTTTCGTTTTGGACAGTTAACAGTTCCTGTTTTTCTTTTTCCTGGGCAATGTTTTTTTGTGAAAGCTGTTCTACCTCCACCAGTCTCGATTGAAGTGCGGAGGAAGTATAGGCAAAATCACCTGCCAGAATAAGCGATAAACCTACTGAGGGAGTCACAAAAGCAGCGGTGATTAGTACAACACCAAGATCAAAATTAGCATTAACGAGTGCCCAGATCAGCCCAACTTCGGCCAACAGTGTTAACAGTATTGAGAAAAAAAGAATCCATGCACCAGGAATGCGACGACCGGCTGCCCTGTAACTTAAACGAAGAAATTCAACACAGGTAAGCGGGAAAAAAAGTATCGCCAGCAGTCCGCCCCATTCAGGAAAAAATAAAATTACAGGGACACTTACCACAGCATACCCTGTCAGGAAATAATAAAATTTTGTTTTCGGTTCCTTGTACAGCACAAAAACACCCGTGAGCAAAAAAATAGAAGCCGCGAATAAGGGAATGTTAGAGGCTAATACTATTATCCCAAATTTATTCACTGTCAAAAAATCCTGGCTACTGGCGCTTATTGATTGCAGTAACAGGTTGATGAACTCGCAAAAGAAAAAAACTGTGAAATAAAAATACTCCTTCCTGTTTGGAAATGAATATTGAAAAAATAAGGTAAATAATCCCAGTGTTAACATAATTGTCTGGGCAATTGCGATCAGTGTTGAAACAAAGCTTTTCGAACCGGCATAGTTTGCCAGGTTTTCATTTGACCTATTCAACAGCATTTTAAAACAGGGAGGGATGTATCCGGCTTTTACATACAAATTTTCCTTGTTGAAAGAATAGCGCACGGTTATAGACTGGAAAGCGCCAGGCCCTAAATCGATACTAAATGCACGGCTATAATAAACCCTGGTTTGTTCTTTTTCATATTCAGCATGAACGCTTCCTATTTTGTAAACAGGCTGACCATTCAGGTATATTTCAGCAGCGCCCATGGCAGAGATTGTTATACCCAGGGTTTTGTTTCTCCAGGAAGTGTCTACCAGTAAATTCAATCTGAACCAACCAATACCAGCTTGTTTAACATCCGGCAATTGATCCAAATTTTTAGCTGGGTTGATTGGTTGCCAGTCGCTATCATTATAATCAGTTCTTACCCAGCCGGCATTATCTCCTGCATGAAACTTCCATCCTTTGTCAAGTACAATACCTTTTGCCGGAATACTATCAATTGGAAATGGCAGGCTTTTTTGTGCAAACGAGTTAAAAGAAATAAATAAAAGTAATAAGCCGGCACATTTTACAGTCAGCATTTGTCTACATATTTTGATTGGTCAATTGAATAACAAACTCAGCACCTTCGTCTTCTTTTGTTTTCACTTTTAACTCACCGCCATGTGCTTTTACAATATCATAGCTCAGCGATAATCCCAATCCTGTTCCCTGGCCAGTTGGTTTGGTGGTAAAAAATGGTTGAAATATTTTATCCAATATTTTTTGTGGAATACCATTGCCATTGTCGCTTACGGAAATTGTTATCCTGTTACCCGTTTTTTTGGTAGTGATTGAAACTGTGGGCTCATACCCTGCCGGTTGCTGCTTCTTTTTTTCGTCCATTGCATAAAAAGCATTGTTGATCAAATTGAGCAGTACTCTCCCAATGTCCTGCGGGATGATATCAATATTTTCTATGCTTTCATCATAATCCGTTTTCATCGTTGCATTGAACGATTTGTCTTTAGCTCTTAAGCCATGATAAGCCAGCCGCAAATATTCATCTGCTAAAGCATTGATATCTGTTGGCACCTTTTGCCCGCTACTGCTTCGGCTGTGTTGCAACATTCCTTTTACAATGGCATCGGCACGTTTGCCGTGATGATTTATTTTTTCTTCGTTGTTGCTTATGTCTTTTGCTAATTCTTTTACCTCTTCATAATTTTTATTGTCAATTCCGTCATTCATCTCTGCAAGCAGTTCTCTATTTATTTCCGAAAAATTATTGACGAAGTTCAACGGGTTTTGTATTTCGTGCGCTATGCCCGCGGTTAGCTCCCCGAGGGAGGCCATTTTTTCAGATTGAATGAGTTGCGATTGTGCTGCCTGTAATTGAGTGAGTGTTTCTTCTGCCTTTATTCTTTGAGTTTCTATAACTGTATTTTTGTGCTGCAGATCTTTATAGGTTAGGTTAAGCCGTTTCCTGCTTTGGTAGATAACGAATAAAATAACACACAATGTAAATAGGGCCGCAAAAGCAGCAAACGTTAACCATCGCTGCTGTAAAGTTTTGCGTTGAAATTCAATTTCTTTTTTGGAAAATTCATAGCTGGCCTTTTCTATTGCAACCGCACGTTGGCTTGCCAGGTTATTTAAGCTATCAGAATTTAGTTTATATACCCGGTAATATTTCAAGGCGTTAAGGCCGTCGCCCCGGGCCTCATAAATGTTAGAAACAATTTCACCGGCATCACGCATTAGTTGCACCTGGCCCATTTGCCCGGCCTTCTGCAATGCTTCCAATCCATTTGCCAATGCAGCATCTGACTTACCCTGCCTGTTGTACACTTTTGCCAGGCCGATCAAGGCGTTGCAAATAAATGTACCATTATCCCTTTGCTTCGAAAGCCGGAGGCCATCTTCGAAAAGGGAAACTGCATTTTCCAGGCTGTCGGTAACATAGTACGCTTCTGCCATGGAAAGCGTGGTAATTAAGAGCATTTCCTGGTCATTTACCCGCGAAGCCAGTTGATAGCCAATTCCGAGGTTACGCAGGGCCTTTGCAAGCTCTTTTTGTTTCAGATTCACTTCTCCTATACTGTTGTACGCAAGGCTCATACTACTGCTGTCTGCTGTTTCTGCGGCGATTTTAAGTCTTTCCTGGTAATCCTTTTCTGCTTCATCGAACTTGCCCTGGTGAAAATGGACGTTGGCAATATTATTGAGCGTGGCGCCAATCAATTCTTTGTTGTCAATTGTTTCTGCTGCTTTCAATGATTCGTAAAATTTACTCAATGCCTCCGGGTAATTGCCCTGGTTGAGATGTATTATCCCAATCCTGTTCAGCAGAAGCGACTCTTGCTTTTGATGATTTTTAATATTCTTTTCCAGCCGCAACGATTTTTCATAATATTCCAATGCTTTGTCAAAAATGCCCTTTGTTTGAAAAGCATCTCCCAGGATTAAATAGGTGTCTGCTTCACCTTTCGTGTCTCCCGCTGAATGGCAACGTTCTGCATGGCCGTCTAAAATGGCCAATGCGCTGTCAGGATAACTGTAGGAATATATGTATGCGAGGTCGGTTAACGTATTAGCATAGGCAGTATCCTGGAGATACCCCGGTTGCTTTTCTAACCGCTTCAGCTTTTCCCTTAATTCCTGCGTTGAAGTACCATCCTGTCCGGCTACATAAATTGGAAAAACTATTCCAGTCAACAGGAACAACACTATTAGTCTACACAATACCTTCATACAGAAAAAGTTGAATGCACTACTGTTTTTAAAAGAATATTTACCAGGCGACGGGAAAACATTTTATGTATTTTAAAATTGAATTGAAAGCAGTTTTTGCATCAATGCCGGTGATATAACCGGAATGAAGCCAGGAAGAATACAAATATTATAGATCAATTATAACAGGGTAAAATATAGATAATAAAATTATGATTAATCTAAAAAAAGTGCTATGTTTAGGACTAAACCTAAATATGAAGTTATGGAAAATTCAAGTAATAATTTCGCAGCAGACATGGCTTGCATTACCGAGTTAGAAAACTACGATTCAGTCTTTAACACACCATTTGCTGACTCTCCTGGCCCGGATGACGAAGATGAAGAAGAAGGTGAAGAGGCGGAGCAAAGTGAAGAAGTGACTAACGATGACGACAATCCGCCAATGGACAATGAGATTGTTCATTCCCCGGTAACCACGCAAAATGGTGGCAGGGCAAAGTGAAGAAGTG
>JBDSAP010000123.1:0-10710 GCA_039922055.1 Ferruginibacter sp. | reverse complement strand
TACATTGCACTGGGTAATTCCGTGCCAAGCCCTGTATTTGCAGATGTGCCGGTATTTATACTTTGGATATCAAATAAGATCTCGGCATTATTTTCATTTGTATAGGAAAACACATTTGCATAACTGGCTAGTAATGAATACCGATTGCCTGCAATTATTTCATCCAGTAAAGTACCAGCCAGTGCGAATTCATTTGATCCCAAACCGGGCCCTTCTATACCATAAGTGGGCCCCGACTTTGTTAAATAAACTAATGCCAACATAGCTTTTGCGGCATCCAGTGTAACTTTACCTTTATTAGATACGGGATAAGTGGGAGGCAACTTACTTATGGCAGATTTCAGGTCGGCAATAATTAATTTGTACACATCCGCTACGGGACTGCGGGGAATACCAAGTGCTTCATCCGGCGAAGCAACATGATCAAAGATGGGTACTTTTCCTACAAATCTTACCAGGTCAAAATAAAAAAATGCCCTGAAAAATTTTGCTTCTCCTTCCATCCTGTCCCTGGTTATATCATCAGGTACGAGGGCAGGATCTAATTTATCCAATACCGTATTCGCTTTAAGTATGCCCGTAAAATTGCCATTCCATAGTGCTAAAATGTATGGATTGGTAGCAAGGGTTTTGGCAAAATTATTGATGGGTACCCAATCTCTTACACCTGAAGGTCCTGAAGAATAAATATTATCAGATCTTACATCCGAAAGATCAAACTGGGCGATACCATAATCATATGTATGCAAATTCTGATAAATTCCATTTACCGCCTGTTCAAAGTCTGAAGTGTTTCTATAAAAATTTATAGAACCAGGAGTAGAAATAGGCGCTTGTTCCAATTCTTTTGTACATGCAGTAAATCCTCCAATAATAAATATATATAAAATGAATTTCGCTTTCATTGCAATAAATTGAGATGATTAAAAGTTGATATTAAGGCCGGCGACCACTCCTTTTGAAAGAGGGAAAGCGCCATAATCTTCGCCATTTGTATTTACGGCTTCAGGATTCCATCCACCTTCGTATTTATCCTTTCCAAACATATTTTCAGCCGTTACATAAATTCTTATACCGCTGATAACTTTGCTTTTTACAAGAGAACCGAGGTTATAACCAAGTGTAATATTTCTTACCCGCCAGTAATCTGCGGAATATAGCCAATCCGTATTTTTGATCCTTCCAAAGGTTGAATATGCCTTTGGGCCAATGCCTGGTTTTCCATCATCAGCAGTAGATCTCCAGCGGTTTGTATAGTTAGCCAAAGCATTGTCCATATAACCTTGCCCGGTTCTGTCCACTGCCCGGCCAAACATAGAATAGATCTTACCGCCCCATTGACCCTGTACCAAAACATTCAGGTCAAATCCTTTATAAGTTAAGGTATTGGTGATTCCCCATATATACTTAGGGTTTGGCGCCCCGCTTAAAATGCGGTCATTTGCATCTATTTTGTTATTGCCATCAGCATCAAAATATTTGGGATCGCCCGCTTCCTGGTTGCCAAAACGCGGATACCCGGCAGCGATATCCTTGGCCGTTAATACGCCGATTTCCTTTACCAGGAATAGGCTATACATTGGTTGGCCCACCATTAAAATGCTGTGCTCTATATCGAAACCTCCGTTGAAAAGTATAGGTGTATTATTTGGCCCAAGTTTCTCCACCTTGTTGGTGTTATGGCTAAAATTAAGACTGGTATTCCAGGTGAGATTTTTACCCTTGAGATTTTGGGTTGTAATTTCCAGTTCCCACCCTTTATTTAATACTTCTCCAATATTCGTAAGATAGGAGGAAAATCCACTGGCTGTAGGTAATGGGATGCTTAACAACAGGTCAGTGTTCCGTTTAGTATAATAATCAAATGAAGCGAATATCCTGTTATTGAACAAACCCAGGTCGAGGCCGGCATTAAGGGTTTTGGATTCCTCCCAGCCAAGATCCGGGTTAGCAAAATTGGAAGGTACCAACCCGTTTACCAGCGCACCATTGTAACTATAATTGGCAAAAGATAACAATTCAATACTGGCATAATCACCCGCTCCATTATTTCCTGTAACGCCCCAACTGCCTCTTAATTTCAGCTCACTGATCTTATCAACATTTTTTAGGAAAGCCTCTTCAGATAGCCGCCAGCCTGCTGAAAAAGCGGGAAATATTCCCCACTTTGTATTGGCGCCAAATTTTGAGGAACCATCGCGGCGGATAGACGCAGAAAAGAGATAACGGCCATCATAATCATATTGTGCTCTTCCAAAATAGGAGATCAATACATTTTTAGTTTCCCTGCTATTACCATTGCTTCCGTTATTGGCCGCATTAAGGGTAGTAACCTGGTCAGTTCCAAAAGAGCCTCCATTTATATCCCAGTTGTCAAATTTAAAAGTGCTGTATGACTGACCAGCTAAGACAGAAACATTATGACTGGATGAAAAAGTTTTAGTGTAGGATAAAGTATTCTCGTTTACAAAATTTAATCTTTTGAAACCAGTTAACTGCCCGCTTGCAACGCGGGAGGCAGTGATGGCAACGGGTATATATCTCTTGAATGTCTGGTCCGAATTGTCAAGGTTTATGGAGCTTCGAAATACCAGGCCGGGTATTATAGTATAATCGCCAAAAATGGTACCGATAGTTCTAAATGTTTTGGTTTCTCCAATTTGTTGTTTTACCGTTTCTATTGGACTGATTCGTGTTCCTCCCCATGCATATGGAAGGTAGGGAGCTACTCCTGTATTCAACCCTGCATCGGCTTCTACTACTGGTGTAAGGGATGCTGCAATATGCGTTTGCAAATCTTTACCATCAACACCCGGGTCATTGCCAGAAGAATAAGAGGGTGCCAGGTTAATCCCAAATTTAATTTTATTGCTGGCCAGTACTTCAATATTTGCCCTTGCGGCATATCTTTTATACCCGACTCCGTATGTTATTCCATCCTGGTCCAGGTAATCACCAGACACATAATACTTCACGAATTCATTTCCACCGGATGCAGAAAGCTGGTAGTTTTGCACCATTCCTTTCCGAAAAAATTCATCCTGCCAATCCACGTACAATAAACCGGGATGACCGGGTTGTACCCACCGGTCGTCAATCATTAAATTTACATCTGTTCTGCCGAGGATGGCTTTCCGTTGGGCTGTTGTTTGATCAACAGTTCTGCCTGCGCCGGATTTAACCCAGTTGGTATTGATCATCTCTACCGCTCTGTCAACCCATTGTTCCGGGCTGAGCATGTCCAGTTTTCGTACCTTTTCGTTATAACCAGCATAACTACTTAAACTAATTTTTGCTTTTCCCGATTTGCCTTTTTTTGTTGTAATTAAAACGACACCATTTGAAGCCCTTGAGCCATAAATGGCTGCAGAAGATGCATCCTTTAACACCTGTATTGATTCTATATCATTGGTATTTAAATTATCCAAAGGGTTAGCAGTTGAAAAACCTCCGTTGTTATTCTGACCAGATACTTCTAAAGGAAATCCATCTATTACATAAAGCGGCTCGGTAGTAGCTGAAATCGATCCGGTTCCTCTTATCTGCACCGAAAATCCCCTTCCGGGAAGGCCGCTTGTTTGCTTTACTCTTACTCCCGCCATTTGACCAACCAGTGCCTGGTCTACCCTTGATATAGGACGCTCATCCAAATTTTCTGCATTAAAAGTAGCAACTGCACCAGTAATGTTTCGCTTTTTTTGTGTACCATATCCAACTACTACAATGCCATTTAGGGATGAAGAAGTGAGGGAAAGTTTTACATTGATGAAGGTTTTATTTTTTACCGGTATATCCACCGCATCAAAGCCAACATAACTAAACCGTAGTACTGCATTGTCTGTAAGGCTTATAATAAAATTTCCGTTAGCATCCGTAGATACTCCTTTTGTATCTCCAACTACAATAACAGATACGCCTTCAAGAGGTTTGCCATTTACATCGGTTACCGTACCTCTTATTTCCAGAGGCGGGGGTAGTACAACCGGAGCAGTAATGATAAGTTTGCTTTTTTCTTTTTGGCTTAGCACGATTGTCTTTCCTATGATCTCATAGGTGAAAGTTTGCCCGGAAACACATAAATCGAGTACCTTTTCCAGTGTAGCATTTTTAACGGAGATGCTTATCTTCTTAGCTTCATCGAGCAATTCCGTTTTATACCAAAAGGTATAGCCTGTCTGCTTTTTAATGCTGGAAAAGACTTTTTCCAAACCGGCATTTTTTTCAGAAAGTGTTACGTTTTGCGTAAAGCTTTTAGCGCTTATTTGCAGGCAAGCCGCCAATAAAATAATAGCGGTTAATTTCATAACTCGCAAGGTTTTGGTAATATCTTTCGGTAAACAAAACGAAAGATTACATGAAAACATTAAATACATAACTTTACTTAGTTTGAGTTAAACAATAAATAGTCTGACCAGATTATATTACAGGTTAACCCAGATAATGGCCGGATTTCGCTTCCATCGGAATCCGGTTTTTCTTTGGGTGACCTGGCACTAAAAGGAGTTGCCCCCGGCCCCTGAAGGGGAGTTATTCGAACACCTCATTGTGTATCCACCTTTTAATGATGGTTATAACAAGGTGTTATTTTTAAGTCGCCAATTTTTATACATTAATTCAGATACACAATTTCTAAGGCATCACGGTAATTTTCCTGTTTTCTATATTGAAGCGGATGCCGCTTGTTTGTAACACTTTCAGCATTTCCGATGCATTTACGTTCCTCGAAATTTCTCCCTGGTAATGGCCCGCCGGCTTTGTCCCCATGTACACCACATCCACATCATACCATCTCTCCACCTGCCTCATTATTACTTCGATCGTCGCTCTGTTAAACTGGAACATTCCATTTTTCCAGGCAACAGCTTCTTCTACATCGGTGTTTTCCTCCATTTTAATCGCTCCTTGTTTATTTAATAAGGCCTGCTGGCCAGGCTTTAATACTATTTGTTTTTGATCGCCCTTTTCCGAAATATTATTTGTCAATTTTATACTGCCTTCCAATAAAGTACTTTTTACAGATGCTTCATCACTATATGCATTGATATTAAAATGTGTTCCCAACACTTCAATCTCGGCCGGCATGCCGGAAGGAGTATTGAATTTTACTTTAAATGGTTTACCCATATTCTTAGCCACTTCAAAATAAACCTCGCCTGTTATTTCAACAATCCGCTCATTGCCGGAAAAAACATTTGGAAACAGTATAGATGATGCAGCATTCAGCCATACTTTACTACCATCTGCCAACGTTAGCTGGTATTGACCGCCACGCCGGGTTTCCATTTTGTTATATACAATATCTCCGTTCGATTTATTTACCTGGTCATTATATATCAGCCTGCCATCTTTATTTACTATTTTAACCTCCCCCTGCCGGGCTAATACACCGTTACTGGCACTGTCCAGAATAATTGTATTTCCATTAGCTAATGTCAATATTGCATTATTAGTCCCGGGAGCCAGGTCTTTGGTAACCTGGTGATTGGTTTTTGAATTGACAGCAAATTTATTTTTGTCTGTAGAATTTTTATTAAACAGGTAAATGAATCCAACTGATAAAAAGATAAGGACGGCTGCTGCAACGCCCATACGCCGCCAGGTCGCTTCAATAATATTTTTTCCCCTGGCAATCAATTTATTTTCATCCGCTTTATCAATACCTGCCTTCATTTTCATAGCATCTGACATCAGGTCATCCAACTTCCCTTCCTGCAATAATTGAAAAAAAATCTCCAATTCTGAATCTGAAGCTTTGTGCTCACAAAACCGCTCCACAAGTCTTTTGTGAAATTCTTTTTCTGTCATTATTTTCTTTTCCATAATAAAGACAATAAAATAGTTAAACAGGGTAGCCCCGGATAAAAAAATTATTATTTGGTTTGGTGTTAATATCCTTGGAGAGGCATATCAAAGATGGCCCTGGCCATGCACTATGTAATTGATTAGTGGAGGAGCCGAAAATTTTTGGCGGCTATAGTAATTAAAAAAAAGAAAAGTAAATCCAGGGTAACATACACAATGAAATTCCAAGTTCCTTTTCCATCAATTTTTTGATGATCTTCATGGAATGCACCATGTGATTTTTTACAGCATTGCGGGAAATACCTAATTGTAAAGCGACTTCAGGATAGCTTTTGGATTGTCTGCGACACAGATTGAATACTTCTTTTGACCTTGGAGGAAGTTTATCCAGCGTGCGATTCAAAAATCGTTGGTATTCTTTGTCAAGTATTTCTTCTTCTGTATTGATTCGGGCGGCCTGGTAATGATGGATAATTTCAGCCAAACCTACTTCGTTACGGGCTGCAGTTTTAAGTATATTCAAGGTGTAATTGCGCAGAACAATAAAAAGGTATGACCTGAAACATTGAATCTCACTAAGCCTGGCACGGCTTTCCCAGATCTTTATAAAAATTTCCTGCGAGATATCCTCTGCCAGTTCGGGAGACATTACATACCTCAATACAAGCTTTGATACAGAAAAATAATAGTTTTTATATAATGTGCCAAAGGCAATGTCATCACCTGTCCCTACTTTCAAGACTAATTCTTTTTCATTAACAAGCGGGCTGGCTAGCATGGCACTAAAATAGTGATCTTTAAAAAAGAAAGCAACAAATTTATAAATAATGATTGCTGAAAAATGAAAAAAATAAAATCATCCGGCAATAATCGAACAGTTATTTATTAATGCAGGTAGGTAACAACTATGAATGCAATATCATTCCCGAAAGAAATCAGACTTTCTTTTTCCTCCGTGGTGCGGTGTTCGCACCGGCCACATTCTCGTTCAGGATACTTCGCCAAATTGTGTCAGCAACCCAAACTCATGTGCATCTAATTTGCTTCGGTGATTGGTATCAAGCCTAACCATTATACTCTCCGGGGCCGGTGTCCTCACCGGCCTGTAGCGAAATGAGTTATCTTACTAAAAAAATGCAAGCCAACAATTTTAAATACAAAGCGCATCGTAAATCATAGACAGAGCTCAATGAAATTTATTTCTGGACAATTACGATCAATAAATGGCAGCATCTATTAAGACCAGGCGAAAACAAAATGATCGTGATTAATAGTTTGCAATGGCTGGTGCAAAAGAACTGGTTAAAATATACGGATATGTAATTATGCCCAATCACGTACACCTGATGTGGGAGCAATTAAAAATGAACGGTAGCGAGTTGCCTAAAAATACTTTTGAAAAGTTTACTTCGCAGCAACGTCTCCTCCCGAGTCTTGTGTATTGGCCAGGGACCTGTGCTGGGAAGAAAAAATACCTTCATAGTCAGAGTTGTTTTTTATTAAAGTAGATGGCCTTGCTCGAGCATAGTCCGGTACTCTCAGTCGTGATACAAATCTAACGTCAGAGCTCTTGTATCTTTTGTTTGCTAAACTGTCTAACCAATTGCTATTAAGTTTGTCAAGAATATATTTTAATGGTCTTTTCCCTTGTGAACCTTCTGCTCGTCTATTGCCTTGGGTCGAATCGGCTTTTAGGTTTTCATTGTCGGCGGTTGTTAAACTATCAATTAGTTTGTAGTCAGCTTCTGTCAAAATTGATTCTGTAAATCCACTATTGTCAGATTTAATGATTTCTTGAATAGCACCAGAGTTATTATAACTTTTTATGAGGATTTTGCGGAAATATATCAGCTTAAACTGGTCGACGTAAATATTTTTATACATTGCTTTTTGCGATGGCAAGTTATGTGTGGTTTCGCACCCAGGTACAAAGAGCAAGGCAAATAAAAACGTGAAATAGATGATTGTATTTTTTGTTGTCATAAGGCTGGTAAAAAAAATGTCAATTTGCGAACACTCTGCCCTGCTTGCTACCGCTGCTTGCTTACTTTAATCACCAAAAAACTCTTTCTCCCTCCGTGATCTGGTATCCACACCCACTCCGTTCTCGTTCAGAATACTTTGCCAAAATGTGTAAGCAACCCAAACTTATCTAAATATAATTCTTTTTGTTAGTGGCCGGTGAGGGAAGCCGATCTTGGAGAAGAGGACACCGACCACGGCAGCAAGACAATGCAGCAACCTTTGTATTGATGTTATAGCTCTTTTTTTTATGCCGCTATAGTAAACGCCCGGCACAGGAAGGCCATCGCTCATTATCCACGCCTCATTCCTGCGCCTGGGGGGTACTTTACTTAACGTAAATTGAATTTGCAAAAGAGTTCGTTGTTCCACTACTGAGATTGATAAGCAATCCATTCTTCCAAACTTTTGCAGCCGTATGCCCACTGCCATCATATTCAACACCCGCCACATATACATCTGTACCGTACACAAAAATTGAATTTGCCTGACCACCAACATTGGAGAGATAAGTGGCTACGCCGTTTTCCCAAAGTGTTGGTACCCCTTCCTCACCCGCCACATACACATCTGTGCCGGATATAAAAACTGATTTTGCACCGCTGGAAACATTGGAAAGGGTAGTGGCAACACCGTTTTTCCAAACTTTTGCTCCGCCACTTCCTTGAATCTGTTCACCACCCGCCACGTACACATCTGTACCGGATACAAAAACTGAATTTGCACCGGCAGTAGTTGCGCCATTGGTGGTGAGGTTGGTGGTTACGCTGTTTTTCCAAACTTTTGCTGCCAGGTGATTAGGGAATGGAACCTCTGCAGTAACTGCCACATATACATCTGTGCCGGATACAAAAACTGAAAAGGCTTCAGCATAATTTTGAGTTGAACCACCAGCCAGCTTAGTAGCTACACCATTTTTCCAAATGGTAGCACCATCAGCAGCAAAACCTGCCACATACACATCTGTACCGGATACAAAAACTGAATTTGCGTGAGCGTCATAAGATGAACCATTCGGATAGAGACCTCCGCCCAGATTAGTAGCGACGCCATTTTTCCAAACTTTTGCTATGTCGCCCCAGCTACTGTGTTCATAACCCGCCACATAAACATCTGTACCGGATACAAAGACTGATTTTGCTGCAGCCGGATATGTGCCGTTGGTGAGATTAGTGGCTACGCCATTTTTCCAAACCACCGCAGTATTTCCGATAGAACCTGCAACATACACATTTGCGC
Organism: Ferruginibacter sp.; assembly: GCA_039922055.1. Taxonomy (GTDB): domain Bacteria; phylum Bacteroidota; class Bacteroidia; order Chitinophagales; family Chitinophagaceae; genus Ferruginibacter. Next base: position 1,647 of record JBDSAP010000123.1, on the reverse strand, counting down.
CGGCAACAGTTCCACAGGCATTTATATTTCCTAAGTTAATGGTACCTATACTTGCAGCTCCTGTAATTGGAGTACTTTGTTGAGTAGTTGCATTATCCACCGCCTGGCAGTTATACATTAATGTGGCGCCGGAGCAATTTATCAACGAAAATGAGAAGGAGCCTGTAGCACTTGTAAGCACATAGCCACCTCCGCCCGTTACATACAAGGAAACGTAGCCATTGGAGACGGGTGCAGCATTGCAATTTAAAACAGTGCCGGTAAACGTAAGGGTTTGAGAAGCCGGCAAGCTGGCGTTGATATTTCCCAGGCTTGTATTTACGGAAAGTGAATTGATGTTTTGAGAATAAATAACAGTACCACAAGAAGAAATCATCTGGAGAACCAATTGCTCATTTTTTGGTACTAAACCGGATACAAACCCTGCATTATTGGTAATACCATATCCATAGCTTCCGTCCGAAACTCTTTTTATTCTTGTAGTGGTAGAAACCATCGGAGAACCATTGACAGCATTTAAAATGGTAAAATCAAGGTTTACAAAATTGGTGCTTCCTACATCACAATTCCAAAAGGAGAACTTATCTACCTGTGCGGTATACGTGTTACCTGCTTTGGTAGCGGTGCCGTTTTCTTTCCAGCGGGCAGTGGCATCGTCAAAATGCCAAAGCGTAATGGTAGCGGGTGCCGCAGCACTTAAAGCAGCAGGAATCGGAAAGCCGATGGTGGCAGTTTTGCCGGGGGTTATTTTCAATACATTGCCGGAGACATCTTCCAGTTCTGCACCGGCCATGCCATAAGTTTCTAAAATATTTTCTACGCCCGCAGCGGATATTCCTCTCAGATCGCCGGGAATAATATCAGGGAGATTTGCAGCGGTAGGATCTATCCAGCGGCTGTAAACTTTTACAGAACCCATGTACACTGCACCTGCGCTTGTTACGAAAGCATTGGAAGGAAAAACAATGGTGGCCCCTCCGTTAGATGTTATGGTGCCACCTGTTGTTGCATTCACAGTGCCCGATAAAACCCTTGCCATTAACCGGATCTTTACAGTATTGTTTTTGCCCTCAATGGTTTTAAAGCTTCTCACGCCTTTAAAATAACCTGTCTTTATAACAGTAACATTTCCGTTCTCTTTGGATAAGGAAATACCGTTGAAAATAAACATGCCGTTGGAGTTTGTAGAAGTGGTGGCAGTGCCGCTTGTTACGGTTGCATTGGCTATAGGAGCATTGCTTTCATCCAGCACAATGCCTGAAACGCCTGCTATTACCTGTGTGAGGTCATTGACCGGGCCGCCTGCCGGTATTGTGGGATTAGTTGTAGCATCTATGATGTCTGTACGTTTACAGCCTGTAAACAATGCTAAAATAAGGAGAACCGACAGGCATAAAAAGCCTGTTTTCTTTGTAAAATGATTTCTTTTCAAGGGTAAAAATTAAGTTGAATAAAATTTTGCGTGAATGTAACTTTTTTATGAGAGGATTGAATAGCAAATGTAAATATTCAGCAAAGTGGTGTTGGTCGTGCTTGTAATGTTGTCGGTCATTTTTTTTCAAGTCCTTGTTGTTCGGCTGATTAGTGGAGAAGTTACATTCCTACACTCCTGCGCCAGACTGATTATTTCACCAATAAAAAAGGGTT
>JBDSAP010000122.1:0-2767 GCA_039922055.1 Ferruginibacter sp. | reverse complement strand
AAACTTATAACCCTGTTGCCACTGTCTTCTCCCCTCTTTCTTTAACTAACTGTTCCCTTATTTTTAATGATCTAAATAATTGTATTGGCTGCAATGCGCCGCCACTTTTTATCCTTGCTTCGGCCACTAACGGACGCACATCTGTTCTATAAGCAGTTTGCAAAATTTCCTGTGCCTGTACCACATCGTTGCTGTCCTGCGCTTGTTTTAAAGCCTGTGTATCTACCAGCAAAGCCTGTGCATAAGCGATCATGATAGCCTCGATGGATTGCAACAGGTCTTCGAGTGGATCCTTTACATTATGGCTTGCATCGATCATCCAGGCAAGATCAGTTGTGTGATCCATTCCCCTTGCATCCATGCCCTCGACCAGCTCATTGAATATTAAAAAAAGCTGGTAAGGATTTATACTGCCGACAGTAAGATCATCATCGCCATATTTACTATCGTTGAAATGAAAGCCCGCCAGTTTATTTTCCATCATCAACAGCGAAACAATCTGCTCAATATTTGCATTTGGCAAATGATGCCCGAGGTCAACCAATGTATAAGCTTTGGGACCAAGTTTGGAAGTGTACAAATAAGACTGGCCCCAATCCCCTACTGTTGTTGAGTAAAAATTTGGCTCGTATGCCTTATACTCTACAAATGCTTTCCAGTCTTCGGGAAGCGCTGCATAGATCTCCTGTAAACCTTCAAAAGTATTTTGCCATGCACGCCTGAAATTTAATTGCCCGGGGAAATTAGAACCATCCGAAAGCCAGATGGTAAGCGCTTTAGAACCCAGCGCCACACCGTGTTTGATCACTTCAATATTATGCTCAATGGCCTGCTTGCGCACATTTTTATCTACATGCTGCAAAGAGCCAAACTTATAACTCAACGCCTGGCCGGGCTGATCCTGGAAGGTGTTGGAATTAACGGCGTCAAACTTAAGATCAAAGCTGGCAGCAAGGGATTTTATTGCAGCAGCATCTGTAGGAATATCCCATGGAATATGCAAAGAAATAGCACCGCTGGAACGGTTGAGCGCATGAAGCAAACCTACGTCTTCAATTTTTTGTTCAAGATTAGCCGGCTCACCACCACCACTAAAACGCCCAAACCTTGTACCGCCTGTACCCAATGCCCAACTGGGAATTGCGATCTGAAAAGCCGCCAGTTTTTCAATGAGCGCATCTTTTCCATTCAGTCCGTCAGCAATCAAATCAAAGCTGCGTTTGTGTGCAGCGAGGTTAGTATTGTTGTGCGTTTCAATCAGTTCTTTATTCAATAACATGTTTTCGTATTTGATCTATTGAAAAATGAGTTTGTAATTTAAGGCAAATAAAAAACTTCCGTTAAAGGAATGCTGACAGGCGAATTGTCGGGGTTTGACTGCATGATATCTTTCATATAAGCCCACCATTTTTGCATTACAGGATGAAGCGGCAAATCGTTGAGGGCTGTAATATCTTTCGCTTTTAAAACTCCAAATAAGTTATTGGTGGCTTCATCCAAAAAAATAGAATATCCACTGATACCCGATGCTTTCAATAATTGCTGTAGCTCAGGCCATATCTCATCATGACGCTGCTTGTAGACAGTTGTACAACCTTCGTTTAATTGCATTTTGAAAGCCTTCCTGTACACCGCTTCTTCCGGCAATGCTGCGGTTTCGGCTTGTGATGATGCCACGTCATTTTCTATGTTCATATCAGCAATGGGTTATAATATCGACAAGAAGGTTTCATTTTTTTAAAAGTCGTAAAAAATCTCCTGATGCTATGTCACGAATAGATTTACATGACGAATAGGAATTGCGACAGTGAAAGATTTGAAAAGCGTTCGCCTCGCAACTGAAGTTCATTATTTTCAAAGATTACAAATTTATGCTGTTGTTCAAAAGAGTTCCTTTCACTGGAACCAAAGCTGATACTCAATTTGCAGCCGAGTGCTCTAACGTCCTGCCCGCTATCGGCAATACTCTTGTGTGGCTGTAGTTTTAGTCTGCGCTAAGCACTTCTTTAAGTTGGTCGTTCAGCTCTGGAATTTTGTTTTTAACAACGTCCCAAACAATTGAATAGTTTACTCCAATATAATCATGAATCAGGCGGTCTCGCATTCCAGCCATGTTTTTCCATTGAACTAAACTCCATTTTTCTTTAAAGCCCTCAGGGATTTTTTTTGTTGCTTCACCAATTATTTCTAAACTCCTAACAATTGCCCGCTTTAAAGTTTCATCCTCCAAAAATTCTTCTTTTGAAAGATTATTGCTTACAGAAATTATGTATGAACATTCGTCAACTATATGTTTTATATACTCTATCGGATCTTTAGACATACATTACGTCTTTTAGAATTTTCGGACCGATGTATTGGCTTAGCCCATTTTTAGTAACAATCTCAATTTTTTCATTTTTAAAGGCGTTTTCAAAAATGTCATATACAGCCATATAATTATCGAAATTCTCTTTCTCCGGTTCAAAGTCTATAAGTAGGTCAATATCGCTTTTGTCTGATTGCTCGTTTCTTAAATAAGAGCCGAATAAGCCAATATTTTGCACTCCAAATTTCAACAACTCAGGTTTGTGAGATTTTAAAGTTGATATTATATTTTCTTTTGTTGTCATTTGGATAAATAAATCATTTAAAGTTAAGTCTCTTTAGCATTAATTGCTGCCACCAAAATTAACCAATAGAAATTATGAAATCTCACCCGCTATCTCACAAAAGCCATCGCAACACCGCCATCTACATTCAAAATATTTCCTGTAGACTTATTCAG
>JBDSAP010000121.1:0-4121 GCA_039922055.1 Ferruginibacter sp. | reverse complement strand
TTTAAGCATATCCATTTTTGAAAGAATGCCCATAAATCAACTGTTTCAGCAAACTCAATTACAATATTTCAAAGAACAAAAAGATAATCAATTGAATATGTTCGATTTATAACGCAATGCTAGTGATATTATGCTTAACTTAACAGTAGTATATCATCTAATACATGAATAAAATATTGATCATTTTTTTATTGCCACTCCAGTTACTTGCGCAACCATTTACCAATACTGAAATAAGCCGTTGGAAACAGGAAGCGAAGGCTGTGCAGATCATCCGCGACAACTGGGGCATTCCCCACATATATGGAAAGACAGATGCAAATGCAGTGTTCGGTTTATTGTACGCACAATGCGAAGATGATTTCAAAAGAGTAGAGATGAACTATATTGAAAAACTTGGCCGCCTTGCAGAAATAAAAGGCGAAGACCAGTTGTACAATGATCTTTATTTAAAATTGATCATCGATTCCGCAGCAGCGATTACAGACTATAAGAAAAGCCCGCAATGGTTACAACAATTATTAAACGCATTTGCCGATGGAGTAAATTATTACCTCTATAAACATCCCACTGTAAAACCTGCTTTATTAACCCGCTTCAAACCATGGTACCCCTTGCTGTGGACAGACGGCAGCATTGGCGCTATTAGTACGGGAGATGTAACGGAAGAAGATGTAAAAAATTTCTATACCGGCAACACAACACCGGTGGGGATCAATCCGAAGAAATTCGAGGAAAATAGTTCGGGTTCTAATGGTTTCGCAATTGCGCCAATCAATACTGCATCCGGCAATGCCTTGCTTTATATCAATCCGCATGTAACTTTTTATTTCCGTCCCGAAGTACATATAGTAAGTGAACCTGGCTTGAACGTGTACGGCGCCGTTACCTGGGGACAATTTTTTATTTACCAGGGCTTCAATGAACATTGTGGATGGATGCACACTTCGAGTAATGTAGATGTTGCGGATCTTTATACGGAGAAGATCAGCAGGAAAAATAACAAACTTTTCTATGAATACGATAAAACGCTACGCAAGGTCACGGAACAAAAGATCACCATCAAATACAAGAAAGAAAACAAAATCAAATCAAAATCTTTCACCGGATATTTCACTCATCATGGACCGATAATGACAAAAAGAAACGGACAATACATTTCTGTAAAAAGTTTTAACCGCTCACTCACAAGCTTAATACAAAGCTGGGAACGCACTAAAGCAAAAGGGCTGGACGATTATAAAAAGAATATGGAGTTACGGGCAAATACATCCAACAATACGGTGTTTGCAGATAACAAAGGAAACATCGCCTACTGGCACGGTGACTTTGTCCCCAAAAGAAATAAATCATTGAACTGGAGCAAGCCGCAGGATGGCAGCAACAGCTCTACTGAATGGCAGGGATTGCATACACTGAACGAGATCGTTCATATTTATAATCCATCAACGGGGTGGATACAAAATTGTAACTCAACACCGTTCACTGTTTCGGGAAGCAGTAGTCCGAAGAAAGAAAACTATCCTGCTTATATGTCGCCCGATGGAGAAAATTTTCGTGGCATCAATGCTGCAAGAGTATTAAGCAAGGAGCATGCTTTTACCATCGACAAATTAATTACCGCCGGATATGATACTTACCTCTTTGCATTTGAAATATTAATTCCTGCATTGGTCCGATCATTCGAAAAAAATGTTCAGGCTGGCGATACTGCATTTTCAAAATTAGCCGAGCCAATTGTAGTGTTAAAAGACTGGGATCTTCATTCAGGAGAGAATTCCGTTGCTACAACACTGGCCATCGAATGGGGACAAAATTTAAACTCACAGATTCGTAAAGTATATATTGATGAAGGTGAAGAAGACCAGGTGACAGTTACAAAAAAGTTTGCGGCGAATGCCTCACGGGCAGAGCTGTTGGTACCGCTCCAAAAAACGATTGAAGACTTGACAGCGAAGTATGGTAAATGGCAGATCGCATGGGGAGAAATCAATCGTTACCAGCGCATCAGCGGCGCTATTGATCAGCAGTTTGATGATACTAAACCAAGTGTTGCCGTAGGCTATGCATCATCGTTATGGGGCATGCTTCCGTCTTTTAGTAGTCGTCCTTATCCAGGCACAAAAAAAAGATATGGCACCGGTGGTAACAGCTTTATATGCGCTGTTGAATTTGGAAAAAAGATAAAAGCGAAATCATTATTGGCAGGTGGCGAAAGCGGCGATCCGAAATCAAAACATTTCAACGATCAGTTGGAGATGTACACCAAAGGCAAATTCAAAGATGTATTGTTTTATAAAGAAGATGTATTGAAACATGCAGAAAGAACATATCATCCTGGTGAATAAAAAATATCTGTAACTCAGTATTATTTACTGCACAAGGGATAAATTAGTGACCTTGCATTTTGCTCCTCATTGATAAAATGTATAAGAGTGCGACGCCAATGAAGCTTAATTGAAAAACTTCTGCTGGGTTCAAAAAAAATTGTGCATTATTTGTTTACTATAAATCTCAAGAATTGATAAAGATAATTTTTGTCATCATCTTTTTTGCTCCGAGCATTATTGCTGCGCAAACGAATTATGATGTAGTTATAAAGAATGGAAAGATCATTGATGGTACCGGTAATAGCTGGTATTATGCAGATCTTGCTGTAAAAGATGGAAAGATCGTGTTAATACAAAAACAGATCGACGCAGGCGCTGCGAGAATCATTGATGCGAAAAACTTGATCATTGCTCCCGGCTTTATAGATGTACATACACATATAGAAGGCGAAGAACTTAAAAATCCTACAGCAAATAATTTTATTTATGATGGCGTTACTACCGTTATCACCGGTAATTGTGGTGCTTCCAATGTAGATATGGCCAAATATTTCAGCTTTATTGATTCCTTAAAACTTTCTATAAATGTGGCATCCTTAATTGGGCACAATGATGTTCGAAAGGCCGTAATGGGCCGTGCCAACCGGGATGCAACTGAGGCTGAATTAATCCAAATGGAAACAATTGTTGAGCAGGCAATGAAGGATGGCGCAGTTGGTTTATCCACCGGTCTCATTTATATTCCTGGCACTTATTCCAAAACATCGGAAGTAGTGCGGTTAGCCAAAGCTGCCGCAAAATACAGTGGTGTTTATGCAACACACATGCGTGACGAGGGCGATAGTGTAACCCAGGCAATTGAAGAAGCCTTGCATATTGGAAAGGAAGCAGGCATGCCAGTGGAGATCTCGCATTTCAAACTAAGTGGTCAACAAAATTGGGGACGCAGTAAACAAACTATTTCAATGATTGAAGCGGCACGCAGGGAGGGAATAGATGTAACGATCGATCAGTATCCATACACTGCAAGCAGTACATCATTAAGCACATTGATACCCGATGAAATATTAGCGGATGGGCAGGATTCTATCAATGCAAGATTGAATGACCCACAAACGAGAAAGACAGCGATCGAACAGATGCTGAAGAAATTAAAGAAACGGAAATTGAAACATTATAGTTACGCTGTAGTGGCTTATTACAAAGCAGACACCACTTTAAACGGAAAAAGTATCGAGGCTATTAACCTGTTAAAAGGAAGAAAGCATAAGGCCAGGGAAGAAGCGATTACCATTTTTGAAATGATGCAGCAGGGGGGCGCAGGCATGGTATTTCACGGCATGAGCGAGGAAGATGTAAAGCGAATCATGCAATATCCGTTTAACATGTTTGCTTCTGATGCAAGTATCAGGGCGTTCGGGCAGGGAGCGCCGCATCCTCGTGGCTATGGAACAAATGCAAGGGTATTGGCAAAATATGTAAGAGAAGAAAATGTCATTACGCTTGAAGAAGCTATTCGCAGGATGACTGCACTTCCGGCACAAAAGTTTCAATTAAAGGATCGCGGCATTTTAAAAGAAGGATTTGCCGCAGACATTGTGATATTCAATGAAAAGGAAGTTGCAGACATGTCAACGTTTGAGCAACCACATCAATATTCGAAAGGATTTATTTATGTGCTGGTAAATGGACAAATAGTAGTGGATGCCGAAAAACATACCGGGGTTAGAAGCGGGCGTATATTAGCGGGAACAGGCGTTAAAAAATGATTAGCCTTAAATCAATAGTTCT
>JBDSAP010000120.1:0-2840 GCA_039922055.1 Ferruginibacter sp. | reverse complement strand
AGCTAAGCAATTTATTTTATTTAAACCTCAAATGCACGATCCGATGGATATTGAATGCACACGATTTTTTTTGTATAAAAAAAGACTCCATTAGTGTCAATTCGTGCATTCGTGGCAACTAAGTTTGTAAAATGAAAAATATTCCAATCAGGCATATTAATGCAACTCAGCAGGAGCCGGGTTTTTCCGAAAGCTTTGCCATACGGAATGTTAGTGATTTATTGGCTGGAAAAGACATGGTGCAGGAACTTCACAGGCATGACTTTTTTTTTCTACTGGCTTTGAAAAAAGCAACGGGTAATCATGAGATAGATTTTACAACTTACACAGTTGGCAGCAATGCTGTTTTCTTTATGCGCCCTGGCCAGGTACATCAACTCACACTGAAAGCAGGGAGCACCGGATACCTGGCGCAATTTAAGGCCGACTTCTATTATCCGCAAGACCAAGTATCCAATCAACTATTAAATAAGGCAAGTAATAAAAATCATTATCAGTTTGACGCAAATAAATTCAAAAAATTATTGTCAGTATTGACCGATATTTTCCAGGAATATACCGGCAAACATGATGGATACCAGGAGGTCATTAAAGCGAACCTTGCTATTTTATTTATTGAGTTGGTTAGGCAGCATAGCAGCGACCCTGTCAATATCGTTAACACCTACACCCAGGAACGACTCGAAGCATTTTTGGCACTTTTAGAAACGCATATTGCTACACATAAGCAAGCGTCTGAATATGCGAAATTATTGAACCTTTCCCTTTACCAGTTGAATACCATCACTAAGACCACGCTTGGTAAAACATGTTCGGCATTGATCAATGAACATATTATTTTGGAATCCAGGAGACAGCTTTTGGCAACAACCAGCCAGGTGAAAGAAATAGCGGATCACCTGGGTTACGAAGATGTTTCCTATTTTATCAGGTTCTTCAAAAAGCACACAGGATATTCACCGGAAGTATTTAGGCATAATTTTAAATAAGTCCTGTTCAACTACATTTTTGTGTTATCGTGCACCTTACTTTGGATAGTAGTTTTGTCAATAAATAAATTGATAACTAAAAAGTAAATTGTATGAACACAAAAGCAAAACTTATCGGCGCCTTAAAAACCTGGGTTGTAATCTATCCATCTATCACGCTGTTTCTTTACACGTTCGGGCAAACATTATCCGTGTTGCCATTGTATCAAAGAACATTATTGCTAACGCTAACCTTAGTTCCCTGGATAGTGTTTGTGGGTGTTCCATTCATAAATTTTATCATCCGCCAGGTTGCAACAAAACCAGGCAAATGATGAATCAAAATGAAATCATATAGACACATTGTAGCATATTGATAGTGAATAGAATCAATTTCTAATTTTCAGAGTCAGGCTACCCTCTCCTTTGGAGAGGGGTTGGGGGTGAGGTCAAACGGGTTGCAAAATAAACGAATGTTTTATTACCTATAAACATCCCTATTTAATAAAAGTGCATACTGCTTTTGTTGCGTCATCGGAGCAGGAGGATCCGATAGCCATCGGATTTGAAGTACTTAAATAAATCTATTTTCCTTAAACAGGCTGACCAAAACTGGCCAGTAAAAAATTACAACAACATGAATGATAAATGGAATGAAAGATATAAAGAGCAAGAATTTGCTTATGGCAAAGAGCCCAATCTATTTTTTAAAGAATGGCTTCCAAAATTTGAAACCGGGTCTATATTAATGCCGGCTGACGGAGAAGGACGCAACGGCGTATTTGCGGCGCAATTGGGATGGGACGTGACTTCGTTTGATCTAAGTGTAGAAGGGCAATCAAAAGCATTAGAACTTGCCAGGGAGAATGGAGTTACGATCAAGTATATAGTTGGAGATTTAGAACAACTCGCATTTGAAAGCGAAAGCTTCGATGCCATTGGATTGGTGTATGCACATTTTGCAGGAGAAATGAAAACTAAATTCCACCAGCAATTAAATGACTATCTCAAACCAGGTGGGATTATTATTTTCGAGGCGTTTAGTAAAAGCCACCTGCACTTTAAAATGCTTGATCCGAAAGTAGGAGGGCCCGATGATATTAATATGTTGTACGCTAAAGAAGAGATAATAGCTGATTTTAAAAGTTATGAGATATTGCTGTTGGCTGAAGAAGAAATATTGTTGAACGAAGGAAAGTATCACAATGGCAAAGGCGCTGTGATAAGATTTGTAGGAAGAAAAAAATAAATGGAATGATGAAGTATTTGCAGGCTTAGTTCTATTTTTTAATGGAGCATTTCACCGAATACCAGCTTGAATGCCAGTTGTATTTCCATAGTGATAACATCAGAAAGATCATATCCCTCTACAAAGCACAGTTGATCTACACCATTAGAATTTCGCAATTCAACGAACTGCTTTTGTGCTGGCGGAAACAAAAGCGCATGCCGTATTTGAATACAGTCAAGCTCCTTAATGAATAATTGTTCTTTCACGTTGTGTGTAATATGTAAAGATTAAAAAAATATCCGGCATTAATACAAGAAATACAACCAGATTTTATGTTGTAATCACCAGATTCTTTTTTATTTACTCATCGCTTTTCCTCCCGCTTGGCGCAAGGGTGTAGGGCGGGTAAGTGCGTAAGCAATCCTTGTGCCTTGTAGAATGTAACAAGTTGAAAATTATTAAACCATCAGTTGCAAAAAGCTAGTGGTTACAGGTGCAGAAAAACAAGAGGATGTGAGACATTTCAAATCGATACATTACAAGGATGTTTAAGGAATGAGACATTTACTGCAGCAGTACAACCCGGCGGGGTTTCGCCACAAACAACTTTCTCAATTGAAGATTATCCCGGCGAAAACCAC
>JBDSAP010000119.1:0-55803 GCA_039922055.1 Ferruginibacter sp. | reverse complement strand
GAATACTTTTATTTTGTTGGTAAACTGCACCAGAAGTCCAAACCCGATGTTGATGATTTCCTTCAATCTTATACATCCTTCTTTGATGATGCCATCCTTGGTAAAGGAAAGTATATCAGGGATTTTTCAAAAGGTAACCAGTTCAAGATCGGGATTATTGCCGCTTTACTGAATGAACCGGAACTGCTCATATTAGATGAGCCATTTGCCAACCTCGACCCCACCACGCAATTAAGACTGGTAGATATGATTAAGTCAATGGCAGAACACAAACAGATGTGCATTATTGTTTCGAGTCACGATATCAACCATGTGTCAGAAGTAAGCAGCCGCATCTTGCTAATGGAAAAGGGCCGCATCATTAAGGACTTTGCAGGTGGGGAAATGGCGTATGAAGAACTGGTTGATTATTTTAAAGTGCGATAGCACTAAGAAGCACTCGTTGTTTAAGCTAATTAACATACAGACCGGTTATAAATCTCCCAACAATAAGACTTGGCCGGCAATTGATATTATGTGCAAGAGAACTTATATCAGCCATAATAACTATCTATAATGCGTAGAGGCAAAAAGTTTTACCCAAATAAGGCCATAGTCATTAATAAATACTTATATTTGCACCTTAATTTAATACAATACAATATTTAAAATGGACAAAACACAAGGCACCGTTAAGTTTTTCAATTCTGAAAAAGGATTCGGTTTTATCAAGCATGATGATTCTAACAAAGAAACTTTCGTACATGTTAGTGGATTAATCAATGACATTAAAGAAGGCGACCGTGTAGAATTTGATCTGCAGGAAGGTAAAAAAGGTATGAATGCCGTTAACGTTAAACTGATCTAATTACTGATCTTTTAATAAAGGTATTGGGCTGCTAAATTTTTAGCGGCCCTTTTTTTATAGGTCATTTTTGTTAAAGTGCCCGACTACAACATAGCCTTCAACCTATTGATGTTAAATTTGTTTAAAACAACAAAACTCATAAAATGAAATTTACAAAAACCTCCTATTTATTATTACCGGCTTTTTGCATATTTGCCCTTACTGGTATTGCTCAGACTGTTCCTGGAAAAATGGTGCTGTCTAAAGGTGAGAAGATATTGATCAATAATGATGTGCAAGTAGTTGGCAGCCAGGAAGCAATGGGCCAAACCATCGATATCACCTCTACCGCTAAAATGGCGCATGAAGTACTAGTTAAGGACAAAAAACCTGGATCATATATCTTGTCCACAACGCTTACTCAGGTAAAATCCTCTTTTGAAGGAATGGGTATGACAAAAACATTTGACTCAGACAAAAAGGAAGACGTAGAAGGTGAGCAAGGTAAATTATTCAAGGATCAATTGAACGTAAGTGAAGACGCAGAATATGATCAGACTGGTCATGTGATTAGCACCGATAAAAAAGATGTTGCTGTTGCAGGGACAAATCCAATGCTGGATATGATGAAAAAAATGAGCGGGCCTTCCGGACCTGCAAGTGCAGCCTTCTTTGTAATTCCTTCCGATAAAAAGGTAGGTAATACATGGTCTGATTCCCTTGTGTATGAAGGATCAAAAACGTATACCGAATATAATTTTAAGGCCTTAAACGGTAATACAGCAATTGTAACAAGCACCGGCAAACAATCCACAAATATGAAAATGGAGCAGCAGGGAATGGAAATGACCGTAAGCATGGAAGCTACCATTTCATCTGAAGGCACCGTGGATATCAGCACCGGTTTAATACAACAGAAAACGAGTACCGTTAATGGTACAACTAAAACAGAAGTTATGGGACAAACCATACCCGGAACAACTAAAGTAACTACCATAACAACAGTAACAAAGATTTGATTTATCAATACATCTTTATAATGCGTCATTCTTATCAAATGGCGCTTTTTATATGTTGACAGAACAAAAATTCAAAGGAATGTTTGAAAAAGATATTACACTTTTGTTTGCAAAAATAAATAGGCTCCCACCAATAAAATACTGACTATCCCTACGCTCCACCACAAAACATTATAGCCAAAATGCGCTGCGGTTTGTGATCCTATAAATGGACCTACCGCCTGGGCCGAACACCAGGCCACTGTGTACAAGGCGGCATATTGACCACGGTTTTCATTGGTAGTGCGAGCAATCCAAAATGCGTTCATAAAAGGCATGGAAACTATTTCACCTATTGTTACAAAGAACATAGATGCGATCGCTATAAACGCTGCTCCTCCAAAAGAGAGGTTCAATATGAGGTACGATATTCCCATCAAAAAAGTGCCAGCTGCCATGTATTGAACGGGTGGCCTTCTCCCTTCGAGTTTAAATACAATGATCATTTCAAAAAATGCAATCAGTAACCCATTAAAGCCCATATTGATGCCAATAAAAAATTCTGACAGATGTAATTCTGTTTTATAGAAAACGGGCAGCGTTGTAAATAACTGGAAAAAACAGAGAGCAAATAAGATAGTAATGCCAATGAAAAGTAAATATATCTTATCCTTGTAAGCCGAGTTTACAGTTACCGGGGCAATGACTTTTTTAGCTTCAGTCACCTGGCTTTTTGCAGGTGAAAATATCAGGTACAAGAGCAATGCTGCAATTATATTTGTTATCCCATCTACCCAAAACAACAGCTCATAATTATATGTTGCAATGATACCACCCATTGCGCTGCCAAAAGCCCAGCCTAAGTTGATGGCGAGCCTGTTCAATGAATACGAACGTGTACGATTTTCATTTTTACTGTAGTATGCTATAGCCACCGCATTTGCTGGTCTAAAGGCTTCATTCACCATGCTCAAAACAAACGTAGTGATACATATTGCTATGTAGCTTTTCATCTGGCCGAGCACAATGAACATAGCGCCTCCACCTATAAGCGTAAAGAGTTGAACATAATAATAACCAATCTTATCGGTCAGTCTTCCACCTATCAGTGCACCGATGACGGCGCCTGCGCCAAACAAACTCATCACAAAACCAGCCTTTGCTATCCCCACGCCCAGGTGCTGGGTCATATACATAGTCATGAAGGGTATAACCATTGTGCCACTGCGATTCACAAACATTACCAATGAAAGCCACCATGTATTGCGGGATAAACCTCCGTAAGAATTTTTATATAAATTAAGGGTATAGCTAAGCATAAAATAAAACCTATTTCCTTTCGATATACTCAAATGTGGCTGTTCGGGGAATGTGTTCAAATGCGCTGCTAAAAAGTTGTGGAGGCTTGGCAAGTTTGCGGAGATTAGTATCAATCCATGCACCTTCAACAGTTATGATCGCAGCCAATGTACCTCCATTTTTCCACAACTCGTGAATCATGGTCCATCTCGAATTATTAGCCGTGGACTTAGCCAATTTTAAATTGATCATTATCTCATCGCCGAACTTTATTTCTCTTTTAAACAAGCACTCTTCCCGAAAAAGGATGGGGCCAATACTGTGTTCCAACATTGCATTGGTTGTAATACCATTCTCATTTAAAAAAGATACGCGGCTGTAAGCGCCATAGTCGTAATAAACAGAATGCCTCAGATGATAGTTCGGATCCAGGTCACTCCATCGAATTTCTATTTTCTTTTCATAAGCTTCCATCAGTAATTATATTCAATGTTATTAAATGCGGACGGCAATTGATTCTTTTACTTACCAAATCAAAGTGCTATAAGCCTCGTTAGGATTTATCTATTTCCATACCCTTTATTTTACCATTTTCGATTAAGTATATATGTTTCACCATTCCGTCCATTAATATTTCTCCTTGCATGTTCTTCACTAATTGATGAACATTCACTTCAACCTGCCCATCTTGCTTTTCTTCAATTGAAACTGGTGTTACAATAGGGTCTATTTCACGCCATTGTCTTGTCCAGTAACTTCTTACTTCCTCATACTCTGTTACGTAGCCTCCCTCCCAACCATTCGGCCAATGTACGTCCGGAAGCATTGATGAAAATACCTTATCAATGTCACGTGCATTGAAAGCTTCATAGACCTCATGAATAAGATGTTGATACAAGGAGTTCATATTTCGAAGTTTTTGTTTAAAGAAATATCAGCCTTAATGCAGGAACCTGTGTAAATTATAATGAGGCAAATATAATTGCAATGGCAGGAAACATCAATTTTTCAATGTAAATCAAACAAATGAAAGGAGACCACGAGCTATATTGTAATTGTTTGCAGAGTTGAATAATTCTGCATTAATTATGTGTCAGCAATAGATGGGGAATAGCTCTTTTACCCCTATAAAGTTGATTAGTTTATTATCTCAAGCTAATCTTTATTGCGTTTGAAAGCAAGATGGCCCACTTGTAATACTCTTTTCCAGAGGGATGTAAACCATCGAAACAAATTAATGAGGGGTCATTTACTGCTTCCCTGACCGACGGGGTAATATCGATATAAACGCATCCGGCAGCTTCTGTTATTTGCCTGTTAATGATATTGAACTCGTCTATCTCCTTTGCGATGAGCTGTTGATTAGAACCGCTTGCAAAGGGAGTTACGCTATAGTCGGGAATGGACAATACAAACACCCTATTCTTTTTATTACCGGCATAAGCAATGGCTTTATTTAACAGTAGTGCAAATTCATTCCTGTATTGATCCTGAGATAAATGCTGGTATTGATTGTTTACACCAATTAAAAGTGAAACAATATCATACTCCTTTTTGAGTGTTGGAGTAGTGTTCAGCCTGGTTATAAGGTCTCCTGTAGTCCAACCTGTTCTCGCAATAATTTCTGGAAAAGATATATTGGTCGAATCGCCCTTGAGTATTGCTCTTGTTTGAATTGGGTAACGATCTATCTCTTCAACAGATTGGCCTATTGTATAAGAATCTCCGAGTGCTAGATAACTGATAGAGTCTATGGCAACCGGCTGTGTAATAACAACGGGCGCAAAATATGACTGCTGCTCCTTCTTTGAGCAAGATGAAACGATAGATAACATCATGAAGGGGATGAGCAATATTTTCATAATGAACTTATGTACGATAGTACGCTTCTAAAGGTTCAGAAATTTTTAACCAGTTAATAATATCGTCCGCCAACAGGGTCTAAATTACACAAGTAATTCTGCCAAATAAAAAAGTCCTTCTTCAAAATGAAAAAGGACTTAATAAAATATCTGTTTTAATTTTTTTGTTCTACATCTTTTTTCTTAGCGATCTCTTCCAGCAATTTCAGGCCAAGTAAACCACTAATTGGTCCATTGGCGCCATCGCCTCCACCGCCGATTAAAATGTCAGGCATTATTTTTATGTTTTGCGAACCAATTGCTTCCATCACTTTTAACTGTGTAAAGTTGTTGCCACCCATTGCCTCCACAGAAAGTTTATACGACTCAGCATTTGATTTACCAATTGCTAAAATTCTACCAGCTTCAGCATTACCTGTCAATGTGATTTGCCCCGCATTGGCGCTTGCCAGCAATTCAATCTGCTCGGCATTTGCTTTCGCTAATACACGGATCCTTTCTGCATCACCGTTAGCAAGCAACCTTAATCTGTCCGCTTCCGCAGTAGATTGCAGACGTACACTATTGGCTTCACCAGTTGCTTTTTTTACATAGGCATCAGCTACACGTTCGGCAATCAATACACCCTGGTCGGCCTTTACAATTTCTTTTTGTATGTCTGCAATTGCAGTTTCCTTTTCAAGCGTCTGCCTTGTTTCCTGTGCCCTCATTTCCGTTTCATAAGTCACTTTCTGCTCCTCCGCCAATTTACGGTCAGTCAAAGTTTTCATCAAACTTTCTGGGGGTACAATATCTCCTATCAGGGTATCAACGCCATTCACATTGTATTGATCCAGCACACGGCCAATATGCGTACGAGCTGATTCCTGTCTTTCTTTACGGGTACCCAGGAAAGCAATCACATCACTATCCTGCGCACTGTTACGAAAATAGTTACCGATGGTGGGCTCCAATACCTGGCTCACCAGGTTGTTCATGTTACCAAAACGTGCAATAACTTTTGGTGCTTCATTTGTAGGAATATGTATGATCTGTGATACATCGAGGTTAAAAGGGAAACCATCTTTACTTCGCACTGTGATAGTTGACAGATGCTTATCAAGCTGATGACTCTCACTTCTTGCATTGGCCCAGTTTAAAACCAGGTTAGTGGTAGGCACCAGTTCTACTTTCATTATAAAAGGATTGATAGGATATTTGCCAGGCCCTAACGGCTCAGCCCACACGCCTTTATTACCTTTCGCTACGATATTACCATGTTTAAATTCCGTTCCGCTTAAATCAACACCATCCGTACCTACATAACTTATCACCACTCCCACATAGCCAATGGCTATTTCTGTCATGTTTACCATTTCTACCCTGGTAAACCATGGATTTAAAAAATAGGTACCTGCCAGCATTACCTGCTCCTGGAGACCTTTGTAGCCCCCGTTATTCATAAACAGGTCCACATCCTGGAATTTATTATGTGCACCAATGATCTTCCCCGCAATCTGACCTTCGTCCAATGGCTTACCTTCCTGGGTGGTTACAACACCTACTGCATTATCTGGAATTGTAGTCATGTCTGTCATTTCAATACTAAATAAAAATGTATTGATACGATAAGATCCGGGTGCAATGATAGCAGTTTGCCTACCCTTGCGTCCACCATTTTTCAGAAAGGCTACCGCATCCTGGAAGCTATCACAGTCTACTTTGCGTCCAAGAATAGAACCGGTTTCTAGTTCAGCGCCATCCCTGGCCAATACAAGACCAAGCTGTCCGGTAGGGATTATTGTGAAGGACTGAAAAGTGATATCGTATTGCCAGATCCATTTGCCCAGGTATAAACCGGGAGGCAATGTTTGGGCCTGGTAACCAGCCTCACCTTCAGTTGCAAGGATCCGCCCCTCTGGCAATTGCTGGTTACCAAATAGAACAAACTTTTTAGTAACCAGCCCTATTTTATCTTCCGGCACTATCACCACGCCGAAGAACGCACGAAGAATAAACCTGTAAAAAATAAGTACGAATAAAGGGATGCCAATGATCAATCCCCATTTGATCCACTCCTGAGTTTCCATTTTGTTTAATTTTTAAATTTTTAAATTTTTGAAAGATTAATCATCACAGTGAAGAGATAGTGAATTACACTCTGTATTCATTCTTTAACTATGTTGTATCAATCCGTTGTATAAGGAATCCGCATCATTCTCAATATTCGTTGAAAATGATAGCATGTTATAATTAGTCGAAATGCCGCATCACACGTAAACTTCTAAATAGGTAACGGCAATGAAGAGGCCATGTTTTGACACCTGCATTTTCCGATACCATAACTCTGCTGACGACTACTTATTGCTATTTCCGGGGGGAGAAGTATTGAAGTTGGTAAGGATAAAACCTACTAAGAAGAAAACTACCTTTTTGGTACGCCTTTTCATTTTTTAAAAATTACAGCACCAAAGGTCGTATGAATAAGACGATAACTAAAGGAAATCAGGATGAATGGTAAATCAGAAAGCTGATATATTTTCCCTCAATGTCTGAGCGTCAATAATTGCATTTTTTTTCTTCAATCAAGCTGAAGATCGCCGGAACTGATAAAACGATCTGACGACCTTCCACTTATTAGTCTATGACTTATACAATATCTGGTAGTATTCATCTGCCATCCTGTTGCTTTCGAATTGAAACTGCACATCATTCATACCGTTTTTCATGATATGCCTCCAGGTGTCTTTATCATCATAATACATTGGAAGTATTTTATTTTCCAATATCTCGTAAAGTTGGTTAAGGTCATATTCATCCTGCTCCTGCACATGTATGTTTTCATAATCAATTGGCGGCACTACAAATCCGTTGTTGCCGTCGTGAATGAATTCACAGATCCAGCCATCATTGGTGCTGAAATTTACAGCGCCGTTCATTGCAGCAGTCATGCCGCTCGTTCCACTGGCTTCCCTGGGCACTCGTGGATTATTTAACCACACATCAGCAGCTTGTTTCAGGCGTTTGCTCAACGCAAGTTCGTAGCCGACGCATACTGCTACGTTTTTATATTGTTTGCTTAAATGTACCAGGTGATTAAAATCATTTATAGCCGGATAATCCAATGGGTAAGGCTTACCTGCCCAAACAATTTGAACCGGATATTTTGTATTGCTTAGTAAAGCTTCGAAACGTTTATGATCTCTCGTTATAAGCTCTGCTCTTTTATAACCCGCAAACCGGCGTGCCCACACAATCGTTAATACATCCGGATCTAGCAACTTACCTGTTTGGTCCGCAATGATATCCATCGCACGTTTTTTCAAAAATCTTTTACGGTCATCAAACCAAACATCGTTACCATCTACTTTAGCTTTATACAACTGCTTGTCTGCCCAATAACGCCAGTTTTGTGCATTGGTGATCGCTTTTATCTCACAAATGCCCTCATATTTGCCCCACATCTTGCGACTAACTTCTCCATGTAATTGCGAAACTCCATTAGCCAATTTAGCAAAGCGCAGAGCAGCCAGCGAGTGATTAAAAGCATCGTCTGTAATACCAGTTAATCTTCTTACCTCATCGAGGCTCATTCCACAGAAATAACTCATTTTCTGGCAGAGGTAAATATCATGTTTCTCATTGCCTGCCTCTTCGGGCGTATGCGTTGTAAACACCAGGCGCTTCCTCACTTCATCTATATTGCCAAACTTACGGTACAGGTAAAATGCGGCGCTCAATCCATGCGCTTCGTTAAGATGATACACCTCGGGGTTGAAATTAATTTCATCCATTAGCTTGGCGCCGCCCACACCCAATAATATAAATTGGGCCACCTTGGTAGCTACATTACCATCATATAAACGGTGTGTAATGGTTTGGGTGACATAATCATTTTCAGGAAGGTCAGTGCTCAATAGAAACATTGGAGCAGTATTGAAAGTCTTCGGGTTGAGGTACCATGCTTTTACCCAAATAGGGTTATCGTGAATATTTATCTGGAACTTGATCCCTGTATCTTCTAAAAAGTTGTAGATCTTTTCATTCCATTGCACCTGCAATGTTTGATCTGCATTACGGGCCTGGTCGTAGTAACCATATTTCCACAAAATGCCGATCCCTACTAAGTTTTGGTTAAGCTCGTAAGCGCTTCTCATGTGTGAACCCGATAAGAAACCGAGGCCGCCGCTATAAATTTTTAATGGTTGATGTACGGCAAACTCCATCGAAAAGTAAGCGACACGTTTGTTATAGTTCTCATTTACAGTGTAGGGTACTTTAAAGTTATAAAAACTCATAAATCTTTTAAATTTTGAAATTGGATTGCAATAATAAGGCAATTTTGAGGAAAAGCAGATTATTGATATACAATTGTTGTGTCCATTGAACACATGTGTTTAGTCGTACCCAACTCTGGAATATATAGGGAAATATATGCACAGAAACTTCTCTCCCCAAAAGGCTTAGCAGCTAAACGAAAAACTACCTTTATTATTTTGAAGAAATGCTTTTATGAATCCAGGATAAAACTCCTCTTTCAAAAACAGTCCGCCCTCCCCTGCCTATATAACACCCGCAATATTCTGATTCGAATAATATCTTTTGCAAAACGCAGAAAGGTATAATACATAAATTTTATATTTTGATTATAGGAAAATATTTTTTAGGTTTGTCTAAATTTTAATTTAGACAACATGAACTTCTCTATATCTGAAGAGAATTATATTAAAAGCATCTATCATCTTCAGCAGCAGACAGAAACTGTTACCACCAACTCCCTGGCGCAGGAAATACAAACGAGGCCGGCATCGGTTACTGATATGCTCAAAAAATTACAGGTAAAAAAAATACTGGAGTATGAGAAGTATAAAGGCTTCCGGCTAAATGCTACTGGTAATAAAGTGGCACTGAACATCGTACGCCGCCATCGTTTATGGGAATATTTCTTAGTTACAAAACTTGGGTTTGAATGGGACAAGGTACATGCAATTGCAGAAGAGCTGGAGCATGTAAGCAGCTTTGAACTAATCCAAAAACTCGACACATTTCTAAACTACCCGCAAACAGATCCGCATGGCGATCCCATTCCCGACAAACATGGCAAAGTGCGTAATATAAAGCAGCTATGCATAGCGGAAGTTCCTGAAAAGAAAACGGTAATCGTTAGCTCAGTAAGCAATCAATCAACGGAAATGCTGGAATTAATGAAACATTATAACCTTGGTATCGGCACAGAAGTAAAGATTAACAAGCGTTTCAGCTTTGACGGTTCTGTCGAAATTAAAGTAGCGAAACAAGCGCCCTGCATTTTAAGTGAGCAGGTTGCTAAAAACATTTTTGTACACCATGACTGAAAATTTGCATAGAGATAATTCGCTTAGCGAGGTACACCAAAGCATTGACACCACGCACAAAAAAAAGGGTTGGGGAAGAATACTTTCTTTCCTCGGACCGGCTTACCTGGTGAGTGTGGGATATATGGATCCCGGCAACTGGGCAACTGACCTGGCAGGCGGTAGCAAATTCGGATATACACTTATCTGGGTGCTGCTTATGAGTAATTTAATGGCCTTATTACTACAAGGCCTTTCTGCACGGTTAGGTATTGTAAGAGGTCGTGACCTTGCGCAGGCTAACAGGGAGTTGTATCCACGACCTGTGAACTTTGCATTATACCTTTTGGCTGAAATTGCCATCGCCGCCTGCGACCTTGCCGAGGTTTTAGGAATGGCTATAGGCATACAACTATTAACCGGTCTCCCGCTAATCTGGGGCGTTTCCCTTACCGTGCTTGACACATTCTTGTTGCTATACTTGCAGAAACTGGGCATGCGAAAAATGGAAGCATTTATTATTGCATTAGTGGGCATTGTCGCGATTTCATTTTTGATAGAGATCATTTTTGCGAAGCCTGTGTTAGCAGAAGTTGCAAGAGGCTTTATTCCTTCTGCAATGACGGACGAAGCGCTGTATATCGGGATCGGGATCATCGGGGCTACTGTGATGCCGCACAATTTGTACCTGCATTCTGCACTGGTGCAAACACGAAAGATTGACCGCACTGATGCAGGGATAAAACAAGCACTGAAGTTTAACAGGATCGATACCACCATTGCGCTTAACCTGGCATTTTTTGTAAACGCTGCCATCCTTGTATTGGCAGCCACTGTCTTTTTTAAATCGGGAAATTCGCAGGTGGCGGAGATAAAAGAAGCACACAGGTTGTTGCCTGGTTTTTTGGGTAACCTTGCGCCAAAGTTATTTGCCATAGCGTTGATCGCTGCAGGCCAAAGCAGTACCATTACCGGCACTTTAGCCGGCCAGATAATTATGGAGGGTTATCTAAGTCTGCGTATTAATCCATGGCTCCGCCGGCTCATCACCCGTTTATTGGCAATCATCCCCGCATTGCTGGTCATTATTATTTATGGAGAAGAAAACGTAGATGCATTACTGGTATTAAGCCAGGTGATTCTCAGCCTGCAATTAGGTTTTGCAATTATTCCGTTGATACATTTTGTAAGTGATAAAAAGTCGATGGGCAAATTTGTGATCACGCCCGTTACAAAAGTTGCGGCATGGGTCATTGCAAGTATCCTGGTTTTTTTGAATTTAAAAATGCTGCTCAATGAAGCATCAGGCGTATTTGCAGGTGATGCATTTTATCCTAAAGTATTGCTGGTCTTTTTGGGATTATTGTTTCTTGCACTGCTTGTGTACATAATTGTATTTCCAATTTTTAAAAAAGCAGGTAAGGTTGCATCGATTGAAATGCACAAAGGCGAGCCTATCATTACACCTCTCCGTATTCCAGAATTCTCGAAGATTGCAATAGCACTCGACTTTAGTGAGAATGATCAAAAGCTGCTTTCGTTTGCTATAGGGCAAGGCAATGCCAATACGCATTACCTGCTCGTACATATCGTAGAAAGCGCATCAGCACAACTGTGGGGCACAGATAGCGATGACTATGAAACAAGGAGGGATAAGGAAAGAATGGATCTGTATGTGGAGCAACTACAACAAAATGGCCTGATAGCGGAAGGTTATATTGGCTTTAGACACAGGGCAAAAGAAATAGTGAGAATCGTAAAAAGTTTAAATGCTGATATGCTTATTGTGGGCGCTCATGGACATACAGGATTGAAAGATTTTATTTATGGAGAAACGGTTAATACCGTGCGGCATGAATTAAAAATACCCGTATTGATTGTAAATATTTGATGAGCTTATGCATGTAGAAAAATTATTGTAAAAAAAGTAAAGCTGGCACCTAACCAAAGGGTGAGATATAGTGTACGATTACAGACGATATTTTAAAAGAGTGATCGAAGTAAATTTCCCTATCGAACCGGGCAAATTACTTTTAGCAACAGATGCGTATTATAAAATTATTTCTGTTGATACAACCTTTGCTTTAAGTTCTGCTAACCCCATAGACAGACGGTTAGGCTTTAGCGCCTACTTTCTCTCTTTTATAAAAGCCTTAGATCAGCAGGGAGAAAGTTATGAAAGCATAAGAAGGATGTGCCTTGAAGCTGTCACTGAATATGTTCGTCCGAAGAATAAGTTTCAGCAAGCATTGAAACGGATACCTCCAAAGTTGATGAATACCTGGCTGGCAAATAAGTTTCTCAAATATTTCAATGAGCGGGTTAGCAAGAGGGCGCACACAAACGGTTTTGTCGCAAAAATAATAACTGATAAACAGGAAACCTTTGGGCTTGGATATGGCATTGATATTTTAGAATGTGGTATCTGCAAACTTTTCAAGAAACATAGCTACGAAAAATATGCTTCTATACTTTGTGAGGTTGATGGAATAACATCCGCGTTGGCAGGGTTAAAACTTGTGAGAAATGGAACCATTGCTTTAGGCGCAAAAAAATGCGATTTTAGATTTGTAAAAGAAAAATAAAATTGCTGTTTTTTATTTCGACCAGGGCTTTAGGCTTGAATACCACACGGCTGCATAAAGCTTCAACTGTACACGGGTGCGACGCAACTATGATGCTATGAAAAACAACTGTTCACTACCAAAGAATTTTTTCAAACATTATATTGAAAGTAATTTATTGTTTAGCCAGGGAAGCAGATGACAGAAGCTTTCCGATTTTTTGATTCCATTCAGTTTGCCTGTCGGTGTTCCTGCTATGATCACTTTGGCTATCATACTCATTTTGCATTTGAGCCATTTCCAACGCCGTTTCTTTATATATTTTTTCAATCACCGAAGGGTAATTAGCTGCTGTATATTTTGCATTTTGTAGCCGCTCAATAAAACGAAGTGTGTGTATAAACGCTACATCAAAATGCCTTTGCTCATGATTTAATATGTAGCTGGTTTTATGATTGGGTTTTACCCAGGAGTCCTTTTTGGAAAAGCTGCAATTAACAGCTATTAACAACTCCGCTGTATTTCCAAGCCGCTTAAAAGATAGCTTGACACCAAAGCCGGCACTTGTAATAGCGGCTGCGTCACTGCCTTCAACAGGGCGGCCCTTAAAGTCGCTCCAGCTAAGCAGCGCACCGGGTTGGTAATTAATATTATTGCTATTTGACTTGTCATCGTTCGCCACATAATTAACTAACACAGTCAATTTTTGTGCTTGCGAAATATAACCCGGCGAAAAGAAAACAAGTGAGAATAAAAGCGCTCTGTACATACACGAAATAACGAACAGAAGTAGCAATAATTATACTTCTGTTGGTGGGAAGTAGCAATTTAATGTTCCATTAACAAGTAAAAAGTATTTTATTACTCTTCTACATAATTGAGATCCTTACCAAAAGTTTCTTCGGTAAACCAGGCAGCCACCAGGCTAATGACTAAAACGATAACACCGGTGATCCAGCCGGCCGTAATATAATTGTGTGTTACAGATTGCAGACCTTTAAATAACAACAGCATTAAGGGCAATGCGCCTCGTACCATATTGGGCACAGTGGTAGCGGCCGTAGATCGCAAATTGGTACCGAATTGTTCGGCGGCCATAGTAACAAAGATGGCCCAAAAGCCAGTTGAAAAACCAAGCGCAGCGCAGATAATATACATGCCCGCAGCAGTGCCGGTTTGCTGTGTAAAATAAAATACAATGGAGATGATGGTGAGAATATAAAAAATATAAAGCGCCTTTTTCCTGCTCTTTAACCAGTGGCTTACGAAACCCACAACCACATCTGCAATTGCAATAGCCACATAAGCGAACATGGTTGACTTTTTTGGCTGCACGGTTTCGGTAAAACCAAATGCCATTGCGAAATCGTTGGAGAAGGCAACCAATATGCCGATGATGTACCAGGTAGGCAGGCCAATAAGAATTGCCAACAAATATTTTCTAAAGCGGTGGCGGTTATTGAAGAACATGAAAAAATTACCCCTGGATACATTCAGTTGCTTTACCTGTTTAAACATACCACTTTCGAAAACAGAGATTCGCAGTAATAACAAACAAAAGCCAAGCCCTCCACCGATAAAATAACAGTTGCGCCAATGAAAATTTTGCGAAATAAAATATGCAACCACGGCTCCTGTAAGACCAATACCTGCAACGAGTGAAGTGCTTAATCCCCTTTTTTCTTTACTAACCAACTCGGATACCAGGGTGATGCCAGCGCCCAACTCACCTGCAAGGCCAATGCCAGCAAAGAAACGGGTTAATGCATACTGATTGGGAGTTTGCACGAATCCGTTCACAATATTCGCCACGGAATACAATACAATGGAGCCAAACAAAACACTGAGCCTTCCCTTTTTATCTCCCATTATTCCCCAAATAATTCCTCCGATCAGCAAGCCGATCATTTGCACACTAATGATAAATTCACCACTTGATTTTACCTGGGCAGTAGTGAGACCGAGATCCCCTAAACTTTCGACCCGTACGATTTGGAATAGCAAAAGATCGTAAATATCAACAAAGTAGCCCAATGCAGCTACCAGTACCGTAATATTAAAGATTGAAGTGGATTGCTTTGAAGTCATATAGCTTTATACTGAGGGATCCTGCGGAGCTTTTTTCTTTCCAAAAAATAGCTTGATCAAAATTGGCGCAGTGGTAACTAAAACAATACCGACTACGATCACTTCCAGGTGTTCCTTTAGATCAAAATTGAACCATTTTAAAAATAATAGTTGCAGGTAATGGCCTGCAAATAACATTGAAAACACCCATGCCACACATCCAATGATATTGTATAGCGCAAATTTCTTTTTGTCCATGGACACTATGCCTGCAATGATGGGAGCAAAAGTTCGAATGATAGGCAAAAATCTTGCCATCACAATTGCGCCGCCTCCATGCTTATCGTAAAACTCTTTGGCTTGCAGCAGGTATTTCTTTTTAAATAAAAATGTATCCTTTCGCTCAAAAAGGAATGGACCACTTTTTTTGCCGAACCAATATCCAACATAGTTACCCAGTATACCACTGAGGGAAATTACAATACCCAATATCATAAGGTTGCCAAAGGAGCTATCTATGTCAATACCAAGGCCTGTTTTCACCAAGCTGTCGCTGAAAATACCAGTTACAAATAATAAGGAGTCGCCTGGTAAAAAGAAACCAGCAAAAAGACCTGTTTCAGCAAAAACAGCAAAAACAATAAACCACAATCCCCCATTATCTATATACCATTGGGGCTGCAATAGTTGTGTCCAGTGAAAATCCAGTAAAATAAAATCGGGCATAAAAATTAAAGTTCTAAAGGTAAAATTCAATATCTGCAAGCCGCGGAACAGTATCCATTATCCCGGCAAAAATACCTGTTAGCAGACGGATGGACACTATTAGTTTTATCCGTCGCCTAACTCACCTTCCCATTTACTAACCACCGCCGTTGCTATACTATTACCCACTACATTCGTCGCACTGCGACCCATATCTAACAATGGGTCAATACCCAGTAATAATGCAATACCGGCTTCGGGTATGCCAAACGTTGACAGGGTTCCGGCAATTACAACTAATGATGCCCTGGGCACGCCGGCAATTCCTTTACTGGTTAACATCAGCACGAGCAACATAGTGATCTGTGTTGATAAGGGAATATTCATACCATAACTCTGTGCAATAAACAAAGAAGCGAATGTCATATACATCATACTCCCATCCAGGTTGAAAGAATAGCCAAGTGGTAGCACGAAACTTACGATCTTATCCTTGCACCCAAAACGTTCCAGTTCAGTCATAGTTTTTGGGAAGGCAGCTTCACTGCTTGATGTGCTGAATGCCAGGAGTATCGGCTCTTTTAATCGCTTAACGAGATTGATCACTCTTTTGCCAACAAACAATGAACCTGCCAAAATAAGAAAGAACCACAACACTATTAATCCAAAATAAAACTCGCCTATAAAGATGGAATAGGTTTTTAATATGCTGAGACCTTGCTTGGCAATTATAGCCGACATGGCTCCAAACACAGCGAGTGGTGCAAAGTTCATTACATAGCCCGTTACTTTTAAAATGATGTGTGCGATTGCATCCAGCGCTCGTATCACAGGTTTTGCTAATTCGCCGAGGGCTGCTGCTGCTACGCCAAAAAATAAAGCAAACACTACGATTTGTAGTATTTCATTCTTTGCCATTGCATCAATCACGCTTGCCGGAAAAACATGGTAGAAAAAATCTTTAACGGTCATCGCAGCTTTATCTATACCGGAAGCCGCAGCAATATCAGGAAGTGTTAAGTGCATTGCAGTACCCGGCTTAAAAATATTTACCAATATCATTCCGAGCAATAAACTTAATAGCGAAGCGGAAATAAACCAAAGCAACGTTTTGCCACCGATGCGGCCTACAGATTTAATATCGCCGAGTTTAGCCACGCCAACTACAAGGGTAGTAAATACCAGCGGCGCCACGATCATTTTTATCAGCCGCAGAAACACATCCGCTAAAATAGTGAACCACTCCAGCTTTTTATCTCTTGCATTTATATTATCAGTTTTCCGGAGTGATACCTGCGCTCTTTCCGCTTCCAGTTCTTTGTAGGCAGTATTTGTAGTGTCGGTAAGTGCAGCTAATTGCCGGTCTATATTTTTTGATGAATCAGTAAATAACTTGATTTTGGAAAACGAGCTAACCTCGTCCGTGGTATTTAGCAGGTCTGTCTCTGCCTGTTTTTTCTGTTGAAGAATACTTTTTTGTAAAGTTGATAAAGAAGTAAATAAAGCGCTGTCTTTGGGTGATTCAAACGGCTTCATGCGTTGATGCAACTGTTTAGCTTGTACTTCAGCGTTTGCAATCTTAGTGTTTTCGACCCCTACATAAGATTTATTAAGTATAAAACCTGCGATAATACCGGCAACAAGCGCAATCCCTATATACAAGGTGAGTTTGCTGCGTTTAC
Source organism: Ferruginibacter sp. (assembly GCA_039922055.1). Taxonomy (GTDB): domain Bacteria; phylum Bacteroidota; class Bacteroidia; order Chitinophagales; family Chitinophagaceae; genus Ferruginibacter. Next base: position 38,488 of record JBDSAP010000119.1, on the reverse strand, counting down.
CAGATTTTACTTCCATATTTTACAATTAGGTTCGCAATATAATATTTAAAAATTGTTATCGCTATGCGGCTATCAAAAAACTAAGATTGCTCACCTAATTAAAAAATTTGTTATTTTTCCAATTCCATAATTATCAAACTAAAAATACTATATGAGTTTATTTGTTAAAAAACCAATGAATGTGTTGATGGCTGAAGTCGCTGACACAGAGAAAGGATTAAAAAAAACCTTAGGTGCAAGATCATTGGTTTTACTCGGCATCGGCGCTATTATAGGCGCCGGTTTATTTTCAATTACCGGTGGAGCGGCTGCAAACCAGGCGGGGCCAGCCATCACTATTTCATTTATTGTTGCAGCATTGGGTTGCGCTTTTGCCGGGCTTTGCTATGCCGAATTTGCCTCAATGATTCCCGTTGCAGGAAGCGCTTATACCTACTCGTATGCTACCATGGGAGAATTTATTGCATGGATCATTGGATGGGATCTTGTATTGGAATATGCAGTGGGTGCTGCCACGGTAGGCATTAGCTGGAGCCGTTATTTTATTAAATTTCTGGAGTCATTTGGACTTCATTTAGATCCCGCTTTTACCGTCGGTCCATGGGATGGAGGTATAATTAATTTGCCTGCTGTATTTATCATAGTGCTGATGAGCCTGTTACTTATCAAGGGTACATCTGAATCTGCAAAAGTGAATGCGGTAATTGTTGGGATAAAAGTTACAGTGGTACTAATCTTTATTATACTCGGATGGGGCTATATCCATACTGCTAATTACCACCCATATGCCCCGCCTAATACGGGCAAGTTTGGTGAGTATGGTTTTAGTGGTATAATAAGGGCTGCGGCAATTGTGTTCTTTGCATATATAGGTTTTGATGCGGTTTCCACTGCTGCGCAGGAAGCAAAGAATCCAAAGAAGGATATGCCCATCGGTATCCTGGGCTCATTAGCTATATGCACTGTATTGTATATTCTATTTGCTCACGTAATGACGGGAGTTACTCCTTTTACGAGCTTTAAAGGACAGGACGGAATTGCACCCGTGGCGGTTGCCATTGAAGCAATGGGTAAACCAGATGCGGCTGGTGTGATACACGCAGATTATCCGTGGCTTAACAAAGCAATCATCATAGCTATTTTGGGAGGTTATGCTTCCGTAATATTGGTGATGCTGATGGGCCAGAGCCGAGTATTTTACAGTATGAGTAAGGATGGACTTATACCAAAAGTTTTTAGCACTGTACATCCAAAATTCAGGACACCTGCCAAGAATAATCTATTGTTCATGGTATTTGTTAGTTTGTTTGCGGCCTTCGTACCAGCAAGAGTTGTAGGTGAAATGACGAGTATTGGAACCTTGTTTGCATTTATCCTGGTATGTATCGGCGTGGTAGTTTTGAGAAAAGCACAACCAGATCTTCCACGTGCTTTTAAAACACCGTGGGTGCCTGTGGTACCAATTCTTGGTGTGGCCACTTGTTTATTTATGATGGTATTTCTGCCGGCTGATACCTGGATCCGTTTGATCGTTTGGATGCTGATAGGTTTTGATGTCTATATATTATATGGAACAAAACACAGTGTATTAGGATTGGGAGAAAAATTAAGAAAGGGACTCAGTATTGTTAACATCACCGGTATTATACTGGCTGTTATATTGTTGATTGTTGGCTTTTTACACAACGCATCTCTTCCTGAAGGATCAGGAGATCAACTGTTTAATATTTCATTGGTGGTAGCCATAGCGCATCTTTTGTTTTTTGGTTACAAGTTAGCAACCACTAAAAAGGCAGGTGTGTAAAAAACAGATGGCTTAAGTAAAGTGAGTTAAAAATAAAAGTCCCGACCAAATCGGGACTTTTTATTGAAACATATTAACCAGCTCTCAAATATATGGAAATAATATTAAAATGGAAGATCATCCGCAGCAATTATTGGCTGACTGGAAACAGGGGCCGAAGATTGAGACGATGATGAAGAATTTGAGTAATTCAAATTTGAGGAAGCTCCGGCATTGGAGTTAGTTCCCTGGCTATCTGATTTACCGCCCAAAAGTTGTATACTTTGTACACGCATTCTCAGGGTTGCGGCTGCCTGGTTATCCCGGTTCATGTAGGCCTCTGCTTCAGGAGTTCCTTCGGCATATACTGTTTGGCCCTTTGTAAGATAGGGCGCTACACCTGTCTTATCTGTCCAATAAGCACATTCTACCCAGGTTGTTCGTTCCTTTTGATTGCCCTGGGCATCTTTAAAACGCTCGGTATGCGCTACACTGAAATTGATAACATTTTTTCCGTTCACTTCTTTTACGATGCAATCTTTACCAAGATTGCCAACGATTTGTAACTTGATCATAATTGTGTGTTTTTAATTTAAGCGATGTATCTGAATTTGAGAAATTATGAAAATTTACCTGTTCTAATTTGTAACTAACAATATGCAAAGAACGAATAAAAACTGATTATTGCTAAACCACGCTGCCGAATGAATTCACTTTTTGCTAACAGTTTCAAACACTTGTTATGCTCTTAAGATCGGCCAGCGTATATCGTTTAGCATTGCCGAAGAGCAAAGGATTCGTTGATGGTTCTGCTTGGCCCCGATCCCCGACTTTTGGTAATGCGTTCGCCTTTGTCGAGCTCTCCGTCTCACTTGGTCAATAAAGCAAGTTGTCGTTTGAATCAAGCAACAAAATGAAGTCTTTAAAATTGTCAGCAATCGCTTCTGGCTCCTTATAATATTTATAAATACGCCTATCCGATTTATAAAAACCAATAGAATGACTATTAATTAAGAAGTCGCAAAACCCAATAAAATTTGTATCTCCGTCTTCTTTATATTCCTTTAAAATTCTGTCGAGCGACCACAATGAGAACATATTTTCGTTCCAGTCAAGGTCCTCAAAGCCATCAACTCTTGAATACACCTCAATAAAGTCTTCCGGCAATTTAAAGTCCAACGATTTTTCAAATTCGGAAATATTTTCAAAGGAAGCGCCGCCTTGTAACTTTATACCACTCGAAGTCCAGTTAGAAATAATTTGATCAGTCCAACTTGATATTTGGCTTGGTGTGTCCATGAAATATTTGCTAATTATTTTTTGTCATTTTTGGATGATCAAGTAAGATAACGCACAACAATTTTTTTTGTACCGCCCTCTTTTTAATTCATCCTCTTTTTTAAAGTACTTACCTGGCTTTGCAGGTTGTTGACCATGCTTGCCAGCGAGTTCATATCCCAGCGTTGTTGTGCACTCACTTTGCTGATCACCATTTGTGCCTGCCACAATTCCATCACATCTTCAGCATTTACCTGGTATGGCTGGTATTGCGGATTATCGCTTACCAGCGTGAGTTTATTTTTAGTTCTGTTATTTCTTACTACTCTTTTATAAACGATTCCCTCGCTCTTGCTTACAACGATATATGCCTGGTCGTTTTTGACATTTTCTGTATCGTCCACCTTTTCGCCAACTATGATGCTGCCGCTTGGAGTGGGCAACATACTATCGCCAATAATTTCAAATGCCCTGTAATTTCCACCGGTAAGCATTGGCAATGTAAATGTATTGAGCTCATCTATGAACTCATTGTCTGCATAGCCAGCGAGGTAGCCAGCGGCCGCTTTTATGGGCACGAAGTGGATGATGTTCCGATCCGAAGTCACCATCTTTTGTTGCCTGCGCTTGGCTAAAAAGCTATTGCCAGTGTTGCTGACATCTTTTAATAGCAACTCATCTAAACTAAGTTTGAAAATATCGCCTACGATTTCTAAAACCTCCAGCCGGGGATCTGCACGCTCTTCTTCGTATGCCCCGATCAAAGATCGTTTGATACCAAGCTTTGCTGCAAATTCTTCTTGTGTCCAACCACGAAGTTTACGCAAATATTTAAGGTTTTGACCTGCTTGTGACATGTGCGACTAATTTGATTAGCACAAATATACTAATAATTTTAGCTAATCCAAATAATTGAAAAAAAAAATTTATGATGGTTTTTATTTGGTTAACCAAAGTTGTGATTAAAGATGCCCATAGAGATGCCGATGAAAGGATTGCGACGCAACTATGCCGCTATGAAAAACAATCGCTGGTATTCAAAGTTGCATTTTAAAAATGTTTTGCCGATAAATGTTGGTAAGCTTTTAAACCATTTAGTGTGCATCAATAAATATTTACAGATGAATATCATAGACCTTATTTTTGTAAAAACATACTATATGCAATTAGTTTTAGTATTACACAATCTAATGCGCTGGGCCGTGCTTTTGTTCGGGCTTTGGACGCTCCTTAATGCACTGACCGGCGTGTTTGGCAAAAGAAGTTTTACAGCTAATGATAACCGCAGCAATATGCTGTTTATGATCAGTTGTGATATACAGCTTTTACTGGGACTTATATTGTATTTCACCAACTCGTGGTTTGACCGGTTGAAAGACCTTGGCAATAATATGAAGGATCCTTACAACCGTTTTTTTACGATGGAACATCTTGTCATGATGATCCTCGCCTGGATACTGGTGCATGTTGGAAGAAGCTCCGTGAAAAGAGCGGGCTCATCTTCCGCAAAACACAAACGCATGCTTATATTTTTTGGCCTTGCTATTCTATTAATACTTGCTTCAATTCCGTGGCCGTTCAGGGAAGCGATCGCACGGCCATATTTCAGGTGGTTCAATTAATTACATTCAACAGTTTTTGAAATAATCCTCATGGCAAAATCAAAACACCGGCCCACAATATTGATAACCAACGATGACGGCATTACTGCTCCGGGTATTCTCAATTTGGTAGAAGCAGTAAAGGATTTGGGAAACATAGTGGTGGTAGCTCCTGATAAACCACAAAGCGGCATGGGGCATGCGATCACTATTGGCAATCCGCTGCGAATGAATAAGATCAAAATGTTTGAAGGTGTAGAGTCGTGGCAAACAAGCGGTACGCCGGTGGATTGTGTAAAGCTGGCGGTTGACAAGATCTTAAGACGCAAACCCGATCTGTGCCTGAGCGGTATCAACCATGGAGCCAATCATTCTATAAATGTAATTTATAGCGGTACAATGAGTGCCGCAATGGAGGCATCTATTGAAAGCATACCAAGCATTGGCTTTTCACTACTTGATTATAATTACGAAGCAGATTTTGGTGCAGCCCGGCACTACGTAGAAAAAATAGTAAGCAGCTTATTGCGAAAGAAAATGGATAAGCACCTGCTGTTGAATGTGAACATCCCTTATGTGCCATTAGAACTAATAAAGGGTGTAAAAATTTGCCGCCAGGCTTATGCAAAATACCAGGAAGATTTCAAAGAGCGCAAAGACCCGAACGGCAAAAAATATTATTGGCTCACCGGTGCGTTTGTAAACTTTGATAAGGGAAAGGATACCGATGTATGGGCACTGGAAAATAATTACGTAAGTGTGGTTCCCGTCCAGTTTGACCTGACCAACTATACCTTGAAACAACAATTAGAAAAAAACTGGAAAATACAATGATCTTTAAAAAAGACAATTTTTGGTTAGGCGCTATTTTAGGATTGATTGCGCCAGTTGCAGGCTTCTTCATTTTTAAGTTAATAAAATACAGCAGGTTTTCACTAAAGGAAATGTATCAATGGATGATGATGAACCACAACCTGATCACGGCTTATATAAGTGTATCACTGTTTGCCAATGCTATTTTGTTTACGTTATATGTAAATGCTAAAATTGACAGAACAGCTAAAGGTATTTTCCTGGTTACGGTGATCTACGCAGTTATTGCGTTGTTGATCAAATATTTCGGTTAATCGCTAATTTTTATTTATGCTAACCCAGACGTGGTTTAAAGATTGGTTTAACTCGCCTTATTACTACAAACTTTATTTTAACCGGGACGAAGCAGAAGCTGCTGCTTTTATTGATAAGCTCATTGGCCATTTACAACCCAGGCCAGATGCCCGTATCCTCGATGTGGCCTGTGGCAAAGGGAGGCATTCTATATTTCTTGCAGAAAAGGGTTTTGATGTAACGGGAATTGATCTGAGTGAATATAGCATTGAAGAGGCCTTAAGATTTGAGACAGATCAACTGCATTTTTATCGACATGATATGCGCCTGCCTTTCTGGATAAATTACTTTGATTATGCATTTAATTTCTTTACCAGTTTTGGCTATTTTAAAACAGCCAGGGAACATGACAATTCTGTACGAACCATTGCACAATCCTTAAAAAGGAACGGCATTTTTGTACTTGATTATTTGAATGTTCATTATGCAGAGGATCACCTGGTACACCAGTTTGAAAAAGAAATTGACGGTACCAACTATTTTATCACGAAATGGTTTGATGAAACACATTTTTATAAAAAGATAATTGTGGAAGATGATGCATTGCAGGAGCCGCTACTGTACACTGAAAAAGTTGCAAAGTTTTCATTGGGAGATTTTACTGACATGTTTGCCTACCAGGGGCTGCAAATACAAGAAGTATATGGCGATTATAATTTTGCTAATTATGATGTAAGAAAATCGCCGCGACTGATCATGATAGCGGTTAAGATTAGGTAATTAAATTCTCCTGAAATGCACCATTGAAAATAATATGAACCATACTCGTACTTTTTACTTGTAACCACAATTTTTTTATGCCACGAATGGACGAATGTTTGGTTAAAACTCTGTTCGCCTTTATTCGTTCATTCGTAAAAAAAAATTTACCATACCCGTACTTTTTACTTGTAGCCACAATTTTTTTATGCCACGAACGCACGAATGTTTGGTTAAAACTCTATTCGCCTTTATTCGTTCATTCGTGGTATTATTATTACTTTCCGTGATTATTTACCAGCATCCATTTAGCTGTTTCATACATTGCAGAAGTTAATGCGGAAAGATGGCGCTTTATTGAATCTGCTTGTTGCGCAGTTGGCGTCGCTAATCCGCTTCGGATCGGCACCAGTTCCTCTTTAGTGATCCACAGATTTTTAGTGTAATAATAATCGTTATTTACAATGCCTATTTTGCCTTCATCATGATGAATGATAAAAGCTGCATCTTCCTTGCCAGGACTTAATAAATTTCGGCCAAGCGTTTTGTTAGTATATGGTTGGCAAACCATACTGGCGAGGGTTGGTAAAATATCTATCTGCGAAACAGTTTCTTTTCTTAATTGCGGGGTTAGTAAGGCAGGCGCATAAAATAATAAAGGCACATGCTCATCATTCAGGCGCTGTTCTGTCCAGGCATTTGGATACAAAGCCGTTGCATCTCCTTCTACTCCGTGATCGCCTACAAAAACAAAGATGGTATTATCAAAATAGGGTGAGCTCTTTGCAGCCTGCATAAATTTTTGATAACAATAATCGGTGTAGCAAAAAGCAGCGTATTCCTGCTGCGATTCGAATCCATATTTTTTTAGGTCTTCATCAGTTTTCTTTGCTGGTGAAAAATCTTTGTCTTCTATTGGAATGGAATAGGGCCGGTGATTATCGGAGGTTTGAATAATAGCAAAGAACGGTTTCGTTTGTTGCCCCATTACTTTATCAGCTTCCAGGAAAAGGTTCTTATCACTGATGCCCCACACGTTCAATTTAGGCGATGAAAATTTTGGTTCATCATATACCTGGATGTCGTTGATATTTGTAATAAGGCCCCGAAAATTATTAAAGTCGCTGCTACCTCCAATGAAGTACATTTTATTATATCCTTCAAAATTATTGATGATGGTATATTGATTAAGTGATTGCAGGTTGCGGGTGCTGAACTTGGATAATTGCACATCGGGTATACCTGTTAATGTTGCAAATACTCCCCGTGCCGTGCCGAAGGTTGGCGAAAAACATCGCTCAAAGAAAATACCTTCACTGGTAAGCTTGTTAAAAAACGGTGTACTGTTGAGAGCATTGCCGCTCATGGAGCTTTTGTACATGCTAAAGCTTTCGCAGATCACCAATACTATGTTTGGTTTGCTCTCCAAAGAGTGGCTGCCGGGATGTAACAATCGCTCATAAGAATCCGGCCTGGTATTTCTTTTATCTAATTGCAAAAAATCGCTGATAACGCTGTAGTGGCTCCTTGCTTTTTGTTCATCAAAAACAGGGTTTCGGAAACTCAATGTTGTAAAAAAATTCTGCAAAGGATTTAAAGCCAGGTAGCTTTTAAAATTATCATTCAGCTTAAATGCGTCCTTCCAGCGCAATGGAGTGAACGACAAAAATCCAAAAACAAACCAGCCTAATAAACCAATTGCTGCGATATGCCAGATCCGCCGGTAGGCGAACTTGTGTATGTTGATATTTCTATCTTCCACGCTTACATGCATTTTCCTGAACATCCATGCCATCATTATCAATACTACTACCAGGCTTACGAGTATCCAAACAACCGGGTAGCTTTGCCAGAGCATTTCAACTGAAATTTTAGCATCTTCTGCAAAGTTGAGTGCGCTTGCATTCAGGCGGGTGCTTACATAAGCGAAGTGGCCAAAATCTGCTCCAAAGAAAAATAGCACGAGTAAAGTAATTACGGCTAAATAAATAGTCCAGCCTTTTTTACAGCGCTGCGAATAAAAGGGCGAAAATCTTGGAAAAAGGGATATGCAGGCAATAGGTAATAAAACAATTGCGATCCAGCGCAGATCATACTGAAGTCCGAGCCAAAAAGAAAATAATAAGGAAGAGATGCTTGTATTTGCAGGCTTGAAACAAATTAAGGTTGCAATACGAAAACAGCTAAAAATACATACATAGATGAGGAAAAGCTTGATGAGCCACTGTATTGTTTTTGGAAATTTCCACCGAATGAGCATATAATAATTTGTTTTCTGAATTTTTGCGAACCGGCAAAAGTAGTAAGGATAGTTGGATAATGCCGGTTTTTTGTATTAGTGGCTGCTATCGAGGATGATCAAAAGATTTTAAGACTTAATTTTACCGCCTTATGCCAGGTAGCCTTGCTTTTATTTTGTTGGATGGCCCGTTAATAACCACGATTAAAAATTGGGACAGGTTGCTTTTCAAAAAGATAAACCACGACTGGACCAATTCGTTTCTCGATGGTATATTTCCTATTTGGCGTGAGGCGATTACCTGGGTGCCTTTATATATATTTCTTTTGATACTCGTACTGATCAATTTTGGAGCAAAGGCGTGGCCCTGGATAGTTGCATTTATTGTAACTGTAACGTTGACTGACCAGGTTAGCAGTCACCTGATAAAGCCGTTTGTAAACAGGGCACGGCCTTGTTATGATGTATTGTTAGCAGATCAGATACGTCTATTAATGGGATATTGCTCCTCCAGTCGCGGCTTTCCTTCTTCACATGCAACCAATCATTTTGGCATTGCCATTTTCATTTACCGTACTATGAAACCATATTTTGGTAAATGGTGTTATTTGTTTTTTTTGTGGGCCGCCAGTATCAGTTATGGGCAATTGTATATCGGTGTTCATTATCCTTCTGATGTGATCGTGGGCGCATTATTGGGTACTGTGATCGGCTACATAACCAGCAGCCTGCTCAATAAAAATTTCGGAACTCCTTCATTGCGTTATCAACAGAAGTTAGCAAGTACATTATGAGAAAGGATCTGGCGCTGAAAATTTTGGGGTAATTAAATTGTAATCCAATGCTCTATACAGTTGAAATTTCGATTCACACAAAGAACCTTTTGCTACTCAGAGAAAATTTATAAATTCCAACCGGCTTTCTCTACCAAATCCCTCAGCTATGTTATCCATTACTGATCCTGAAGAACTTTTGATCTGATCTTTAAATTTATACTCCTTCAAAAAATTTGCCTGTAGTTTTTGATGAAAAATAGACGAAGAGAATTTACGGGCCATTTGCCAAATTTCCAAGTCTTCAAAATGATGAATGGTTGCCATGCGGATACTTTTTGGATAGTACCAACATACAACAAAAAAGATAAAGGCAGTTAAATTATTATAGGATAAACAACAAAGACTAAACGCAAAACAAAAAACAATCAACCCCTATATCTTCACAGGAACCATCCTCCCACCCTCATGTGCTCCTCTTTCTCCTGACTCGTAGTATTCTGCATCCTGGTTTACATTCCATAGATCGTAGAGGTCTTCGCCGGCGATGATGTTTTTTGCGGCGAGCATTGCGGTCATCATGCTATGATCCTGGTTATTGTATTTGTGCATACCATTTCTGCCCATCAAGTACAAACCCTTATAATCCTGCAAACCTTCTTTAATAATCTCAATATTTGCCGAATAAAAATGATCGTACACCGGGTAGGCTTTTTTTTGTCTTACTACATATCCGTCTGTGATTTCTGTAGCATTCGCCAGGCCGATCTGTTCTATTTCTTTTTTCCCAAGCGATATTAATTCATCATCGCCCGCTGTCCACATGCCATCGCCTTCGAAACAAAAATATTCAAGACCATAGCAAGCCATTGTTGGGTCCGGCACCATATAAGGACTCCATGATTTAAAGTTTTGAACCCTTCCAACTTTTACCGAAGGATCATGAATGTATATCCAGTTATCATCAAATTTATTTTTGTCTTTTAAGATCAGCACTACAGTTATAAAGTCACGATATTTTAATTCGGACGCCGCTTCCAATGCTGGTGCTGGCACGGGCGGCGAAATAAAAGGCACTAATTGCGCCATTGCTGTAGAAGATAAAACGTAGTCAAAGCCATCATAAACTTTGCCCTGGCTTGTATTGACCGACCATACATCATCGTTTACAGCAATACCCTTCACCGCTTCATTCATGTTTATTTGCACACCCATTTTTTTGCACTTGGCTGCACACACTTCCCACATCATGCCTGGACCGTATTTAGGATACCGAAATGTATCAATTAAGGTTTTGATCATTTTGTCTTTATCACCGGAAGGCCTTGGTTTGAACAATGCATTTTTAATTGCGCTGCTCAATGAAAGTCCTTGTATGCGTTGTGCCGCCCAATCGGCAGAGATCTCTTTGCATGGAATACCCCATACTTTTTCGGTGTAGGTTTTGAAAAAAATATTGAACAACCTCTCACCAAATTGATTGATCACCCAATCTTCAAAATTCACCGGATCTTTTACAGGAAATGCCTTTGCCTTCAAATAACTCAAAACACAAAGCGTTGACTCTATCAGGCCTAGCTTTGTTAAGGCTTCAGTCGCTACAAGTGGATATGAAAAAAATTGCTTGTTGTAATATATTCGTGAGCTTCTTGGCCGGTCGAGCATATCTTCTGAAAGTATTTCTGTCCAGAAGTCTTCAACCTCTTTACTTTTAGAAAAAAACCGGTGACCGCCAATATCAAATAAAAATCCTTTATAACTTTCTGTTCGGGAAATGCCGCCCACATACTTTGGATCGGATTCAAATACGGTGACATCTTTACCCGCTTTAGCCAATAAATAAGCGGCTGTTAACCCCGCAGGGCCAGCCCCAATAATGGCAATCGTTCTTTTTTGCATAATCGTTGCAAATATACACAAGCGGCAGGGCGAAAAAAATGTTACCAATCGTTGGTGAGTTAAATCAAATACTAAATTTTCAAATATTTTTTTATCGTACCACAGTGATAAAAACACTGTTTAATATAGATTATGGATATTTGCACTTCCAACCGTTTTACAAAATGGCGGAAAGGTTTAGTTAACTATGACAGAAGTTTTTATATTATTGGCTTTGATTTTAATAAATGGTGTGTTTGTAATGAGTGAGATAGCACTCGTGAGTGCCCGAAAAGGCCGATTGGAAATTTTAAGCAATAAGGGCGACCAGAAAGCGAAAACAGCTCTTGAATTGACAGAGAACCCTGACAAGTTTTTATCCACTGCCCAAATTGGAATTACGCTTATCTCCATTTTAACGGGTGTGTACTCGGGTGAAAAATTCAGTGCCGGCCTACGACCTACTATCGAGAAAATTGAATTTTTAAAACCTTACTCACAAACCTTATCAACTGTACTCATAGTAATGTTGGTAACCTTTTTATCAATTATTTTAGGCGAATTGGTACCGAAAAGAATTGGTCTTATCAGGGCTGAAAAGATTGCACGTATTGTTGCTGGGCCAATGAATGTTTTGTCGAGGATCGTATTTCCGATCGTATGGCTGTTGAATACTATCACAGCTATCATTTTTAAGCTCTTCAACATAAAAGTATCCACCGATAATGCGGTTACTGAAGAAGAAATAAAGGCAATGATAACTGAAGGCAGTGAGCATGGAACTATTGAAGAAGAGGAGAAAGATATCATTGAAAGGATCTTTCACCTTGGCGACCGGAATATCACCTCCCTAATGACACACCGAACAGATATTGAGTGGATGGATATTAATGACACGGTGCAAAGTGTGAAGGATAAGTATGATCCGATAACATACTCTACTTATCCTGTATGTGATGGCATGATCGATGACATAAAAGGTATCATCTATATTAAAGACCTGTTGAAAGCAGACAACGAAACCAGGCTGGCAGATATTTTTAAGCCAGCTCTTTTTGTACCGGAAAATAACAGCGCCTATAAATTGCTTGAAAAAATTAAAGAGACAAAGATACACAGCGCCTTTATCGTAAATGAATATGGCACACTCGAAGGTATGATCACCTTGAATGATATACTGGAAGCCATTGTAGGTGAGATGCCGCAAACGGGCAAGGAGGAATATGGTATAGTGGCAAGAAATGACGGCACTTTCCTGGTGGATGGGCAAATACCATTCTATGATTTCTTAAGCCGCTTTGATAAAACAGAATGGATGAACGAAGGCGAGCATGATTTCGATACCCTGGCAGGGTTTGTTTTGCATGAATTGGAACGTATACCCAAAACGGGTGACGTATTTGATTGGCGTGGCTTTGAATTTGAAATTATCGATATGGATGGACAACGTATTGATAAATTACTGGTCAAGATCTCCGAAGATATTAAAGAAAATATGGAGGAATAAATTTGCTTGATCCTGCATAAAAAAGCTGCAAAATATGCAGCTTTTTTATTTATTATAATCCGGTCTTTCCAACTCTTTCCAGTTGCTTGCGTTTCTTCTTGCTGTATTTTTTTTCGTACTCCAGAATTTCTTTCGTCTTCACTTTTTCTTTTGATGCATCGTCTGTAGGTTTCGCTACCGGGGCGACAGCAGTTTCAGTAGCATCGTTATTTTTTAATAAATGTCCCCTGTCATATTTCTCATATTTTACCTGCCGGCCTCCCTCATAATATTTCCATTCTCCATGGGGAACGCTGTACTGCTCAGCCCTTACTACCTTGTAGCTTAATATCTCATTACTACCGGTTCCGTATACCGGGATGGTATCATAAGGCGCATCGGGATTATAAGCGTGCCATTCTTCCTCCTTTTGTATTTCGCCCAAAAAACTAAAATATTGCTGCACACCATCTTTGCCCCCGAAACGATAATTTTCTATTGCGAGAATATCGCCAGTAGTATTATACCTTCTCCAGGGGCCGGTTTTTTTTCCATCTTTAAATACTCCTTCTTCATCATATCCAGGCTCGCCTCTTAACTCTGCGACAGTGATCACCCATTTGCCCTGCTTCAATCCTTTTTTGTCAACAATATTCAGCGTATCCCCATCATCTGATAAAGCATAGCTTTTATACTGGGCACTTGCACACTCCGTGGTTAATAATATGGCCCCGGCTATTAAGACCATTCTGCCAGTTTTTATAAATCGAATAAACATGCTGTATTTTTTTTGACTGATGAATACTCCGGCAAATTTACTTTTTCTTTTACAGTGATTTTGCCTCGTTACATTTTTTAACATACAGCATAAATAAGGCCAGTCATAGCCAATAATTTTTGTAATTTATTTTGATGATAATTATAATCATATAGGGTTTGGCTATTTTTACAGCATGACCTTTACACAACTTGAATACATACTGGCAGTAGATACTTATCGTCATTTTGCAAAGGCGGCACAGCATTGTTTTGTTACGCAACCCACCTTAAGTATGCAGGTACATAAACTGGAAGAAGACCTGGGAACTAAAATTTTCGACAGGAGTAAGCAGCCGGTTATTCCTACAGAGATGGGCGAAGATATCATCCGCCAGGCAAGGATTATTATTCATGAAGTGAAAATGATACACCAGTTGATTAGAGATAAACAGGGCATATTACAAGGCGAATTGAGAATAGGAATTATCCCTACCCTTGCTCCCTACCTGCTACCCGTTTTCTTACAACCTTTTTTAAGCAAATACCCGGATATCCGGATCTGGGTAAAAGAAATGACGACGGATGTTATTATCGAAAAATTAAAAGCCGGGCGGATCGATGCAGGCTTACTGGTAACACCATTGCAAGATAATACCATCAAGGAATACCCGCTATTTTATGAGGAATTGGTAGCCTATGTGTCAAAGAAAAATGCAGCATACAAAAAATCTTATGTATTAGCTGATGATATCGACTTAAAAGAATTATGGCTATTGGAAGAAGGCCATTGCTTCCGTTCACAAATAATAAATTTATGCGAGCTGAGAAAGCAAACCCAGGATCAGCGCCATTTTGAATATGAAGCGGGCAGCTTAGAAACATTGCGTAAAATGGTTGAACTGCACAATGGAATTACAATATTGCCCGAAATGGCAACGCTTGATTTTTCTGTAAAACAAATGAACATGGTACGACATTTTAAAGCGCCGGTGCCCGTACGTGAAATAAGCCTGGTAACACACAGGGATTATATAAAGAAAAAATTGGTAGACGTTTTAAAAGAAGAAATTATTGCAACCCTGCCGGGAAAAATAGCTTTGAGTAAGAATAAGAACATCATTAAGATTTAGGTAATGCTTCTTACATTCCACTTAAGCAATATCTTTATTGCCCGTTATCATTGAACAGAATTATCACCATTACAAATAGTTATTATGGCAATTGCAAAAGGACAAAAAGCACCACCATTTTCGCTTTATGACAGCGATAAAAACAAAGTATCACTGGAAGATCTTAAAGGAAAAAATATTCTCATCCTGTTTTTTCCACTGGCATTTACAAGAGTATGTACCGCCGAATTGTGTGATATCAGGGACAATATGACCATCTATAACAATACCAATGCCCAGGTTTTGGGCATTTCAGTAGATTCCCTTTATGTTCTTAATAAGTTTAAAGCAGAGCAGCATCTCAACTTTCCTTTATTGAGCGATTTTAATAAAGAGGCATCCCGGGCATTTGATGTGCTGTATGAAGATTTCTCGTTTGGCATGAAAGGGGTAAGTAAACGGGCCGCATTTATATTAGATAAAGAAGGTATTATACAGTACGCAGAAGAATGCGCCAACGCTGCTGATCTTCCGGATTTTAAGGCAATCCGGACAATTTTGGAAAATTTAAATTAGTTGTAAGAAGAATTGTAGAAAATAAGCAGGGGCGGCAGTCATTTTTTAACAATAAGTAGCGTTTTTTTCGTTATACTTGCATTGTTGTTTTCTTAAGAAAATACTAATTTTACCTGACTGAAAAGATTTATTACGATAACAATTTTACTATTTGGAATAACTTTTACCTCTTTTGCTCAAACGAAACTCGCTCCCACGGGGGACTTGACTGCAAAAATTGTGAAGTTTTATCCAAACCCCGCCACGTCGAATATCAACTTCGAACTACAGCGCTCGTATGGCAATGCGTACACGTTACAGGTCTACAACTTTATGGGTAAAAAAGTTTATGAGCTAACTCCTGCAAGCCAACGCATCAATCTTTCATTGAATACTTTTTACCGGGGAGTTTACATTTTTCAACTTCGTGATAAATTGGGAAAGCTCATCGATTCCGGCAGATTTCAAGTAGTAAAATAGGCTACACTATTGGTGACATTCAGCATCACTAATTTCCATCTCAATTATTTCAATTATAGAACCTGAACGATTAAGAACTTAAGGTAATTAGTATATTCCTGGTCACGGATAATTGGATGATCCGGCGATTGCGCATTAAATACTACCTGCCTGATCTTTCTTTTTGCATCCTTTGCAGCCATAGAAATTATATCCAAAAACAGCTCCGGCTTTACCAGGTTTGTGCAACTGGATGTTACTAAAAATCCACCTGGCTTCACCAACTTAATTCCTCGCAGGTTAATTTCTTTATATCCTGCAACAGCCTTATCAATACTACTGCGGCTCTTTGTAAAAGATGGCGGGTCCAGCATTACAACATCCCATTGTTTTGCATCTTTTGTATACCCCTTTAATACATCAAAAGCATTTACGCATTCAAACTTGCAAATACTTTCTACACCGTTGAGTTCCGCGTTCTTATTGCACATATCTATCGCATTCTGCGAAATGTCCAGGCCCAGCACCGATCTTGCCCCGTATTTAGCGGCATTGATTTCGAATGATCCAGTATAGCTAAATACACCCAATACATCTGCTCCCTTTACAATGTTCTGTATGGCTTTCCGATTGTCCTGCTGATCGAGAAAATAGCCGGTTTTTTGCCCAGTGGCAATATCTACGTTGATCTTTATGGCGTTTTCATTAATCACGATATTAGTATCAAACTCCGCAGAAAGAAAACCTTTCTGCTGTTCCATTCCTTCCAGTTCTCTTATTGGCACATCATTTCTCTCGTAAATGCCTTTTGGAGAAAATATTTTTTCCAGGGCTTTTATAATTGCCGGTTTCCATACATCTATGCCCAAAGCCAATGTTTGCAGTACAAAATAATCATTGAATTTGTCTATGATCAATTGCGGAAGTTCATCCGCTTCTCCAAAGATTAACCTGCAATTTTCTGTGTATCCTAATTTTTTCCGATAGGCCCATGCCCGGAGAATACGGTTGTAAAAAAAATCTTCGTCTATTTTTTCACCTTTGTCCCTCGTCAGCAGCCGCACCATTATCTGGGATTTTGGATTTACATATCCCTTACCAATAAATTTCTTATCATGCGTATATACTTCCACTATTTCGCCCGCTTTAGCCGCTGTGTCCAAAGCTTTGCCTGTATTTACCTCGTTAGCGAATATCCACGGGTGTCCGTTTTCAACCCGCCGGCTAATATTTTTGTTGAGAATTATGCTTTTCATGCCGCAAAGTTAACGGAGGTGGCAGACAGTTTCCGAATGTCAGGCATCATTTGAATGTTATTGCCAATTTGACCGCAAAATCAGGTTGGCAAAAATGTTTGACAATCGTACCTTTGCCAACTATTTAAATCCACTTAATTTAATAATAAGCAACCGTTTATCGATATGGAAGAAAAAACAAATGCCACGAATGAAAACACCTCTTTTGCAGAGGAACTGAAAGAATTTGGCGATGTGAATATAAATGCTGACGCTGATATCCCCGGAAGCAATCATTTGAATAATCCTGATCCTGAAAATGCAGTAGATAAGATTCAGTCTGATTTGGATGAATTGAAGGATAAGTATGTGCGGTTGGTCGCCGAATTCGACAACTATAAAAGGCGCAATGCAAAGGAAAGGATCGAACTGATACAAACCGCCGGTAGAGAAGTGATCAGCTCGCTGCTCGACGTATTGGACGATAGTGACCGGGCAGAAAAGCAATTACAAACGAGTGAAGATCTGCCTGTGATAAAAGAAGGCATCCAGCTTGTTTTTAATAAATTAAGAAATACCTTACAATCAAAAGGCTTACGCCCGATGGAGAGCATCAATACCGCTTTTGATGTAGAAAAACATGAGGCCATCACCGAGATCCCGGCACCCTCGCCTGCATTGGTCGGTAATGTGGTAGATGAAGTGCAAAAAGGATATTATTTAAACGATAAAATTATCCGTTTTGCAAAAGTAGTGGTAGGAAAGTGATGGTATGATACAATATTAGCTGATGATATAGCATTTACGTAAACTAAACCAGAAGGCATCAGCCCATGCGATTTACAAAGTTCCCGAGTTAATATGAAGAAAGATTTTTATGAAATATTGGAAATATCCAAGTCTGCATCCCAGGATGAGATAAAAAAGGCCTACCGTAAAGTAGCCATGAAATATCATCCCGACCGCAATCCCGGAGATAAATCTTCTGAAGAAAGGTTTAAAGAAGCTGCTGAAGCGTATGAAATATTAAGCGATGCCGATAAAAGGTCGCAGTATGACAGGTTTGGGCACAATGCATTTGCACAAGGCCGTGGTGGCGGCGGATTTAGCGGGGGCGGAATGAACATGGATGATATCTTTAGCCAGTTTGGGGACATCTTCGGCGATGAAAGTCCGTTTGGCAGTTTCTTTGGCGGTGGTGGCCGCAGATCGCAAGGCGGCGGAAGGGCACGTGGAATAAGGGGAAGTAATCTCAGGATAAAAATAAAACTGAATTATGAGGAGATGGCTAAAGGCGCCTCAAAAACAGTAAAGGTTAAGAAATATGTAATCTGTAATACCTGTAGTGGCAGCGGCGCTAAGGATAAAAATAGCGTGCAAACATGCGGCAGTTGTGGCGGCAGCGGACAGGTAAGACGGGTACAAAATACTTTTTTGGGCCAGATGCAAACGGTAACTACCTGCCCTACCTGCAATGGTGAAGGAAGTACAATCGCAAATAAATGCACTTCGTGTAAAGGCGAAGGAAGAGTTTATGGCGAAGAAACTGTTACAATAGATATTCCGGCAGGTGTGCAGGAGGGAATGCAACTTAGCATGAGTGGCAAAGGCAACGCGGGTGAGCGGGGCGGGGCAAACGGCGACCTCATAGTATTGATAGAAGAAGAAGCACACGCAGAGCTTCACAGAGATGGACTAAATGTGGCTTATGATCTTCATATATCTTTCCCCGATGCTGTATTTGGCACCAATGTAGAAGTACCTACTATAGATGGAAAGGCCAAGATAAAAATACCGCCGGGAACCCAAAGCGGCAAAATTTTCAGGCTTAAAGGGAAGGGTTTTCCTTCAGTGAACAGTTATGAAAAAGGGGATCAATTAATCCATGTGAATGTTTGGACGCCACAGCATGTCAACAGCGAGGAAAGATCAATGCTGGAAAAAATGCAGGATAGTGAAAATTTTCAACCTAACCCTGATAAAGGGGAGAAATCCTTTTTTGATAAGGTGAGAGAAATGTTTACCTAATCATCCCGGTTTTTATTTCTTTTCTTTTTGGAATACATTTTTTTTGCAATTGAAACGAGTTGAACAAACTCCTTTTGAAGGTAATCTTTTGGATTATGTGCCTCGGTAGCAATGATCTCTATGTCATTCCATTGAGCATTGCGGATATATTTCGATTGCCTTAGCTTCATACCAAACATTGCGATAGCTGTTCCAAGACGATATTCCTTGTCGATATCTTTAAACTCTAAATAATTGTCGGGGCAGTCGTAATTTAATTGTTTGCGCACCTTCTCATTGTTCACACTATATGTCAGGGTCACTTTTGCGATCGGGCCATTGCCTGATCCGCTTGAGAAATTATCTGCCGTTTGTGGTACTACTTCAAAAATGGCCATTACGCTATTTCCACTTCCAATCTCGCCGCCTTCCAATTCGCCGGCAGTATCGGCAATTGCATCTTTCTTGTTATCAAACCCAATAAGGCGATACTGTTTTATCACATCTGAATTAAAATGCACATTCAGCAGCACGTCATCGGCAACTGCATAAAACGTTTGAGTGACCTCTTTTACCAGCACTTTTTCAGCTTCATGTATGTCATCGAGATATGCATAATTTCCGTTTCCTCTTTTTGCCAATGTTTCCAGTTTGGAATCCTTAAAATTCCCCATGCCTACACCAAGGCAGGTCAGATAAACACCTGTTTGCCGTTCCCTGGTAATCAGGTCTTCCAATGCCTTTTCACTGGTTTCTCCTACGTTAAAATCGCCATCAGTTGCAAGGATCACCCTATTATTACCATCTTTTATGAAAGTATTTTTTGCCAGCCGGTAAGCCATTTTAATCGCGGACTCACCCGGTGTATCACCTGCTGCACTCAGCTCCTCAATAGATTGGATGATCTTCTGTTTTTCCCCGCCACTGGTGGGCTGTAACCAAACAGCCACCGTACCTCCATAGATCACGATAGAGACTGTATCTACGGGTCGTAAATTCTTAACGAGCATTTGGAAAGCAGCTTTTACCAACGGAAGCCTGTTGGGCATATCCATACTGCCGGAAGCATCAATTAAAAACACCAGGTTACTTGGCGGCACTTTATCAAGATTAAGTTTACGTGCATTGATATTAAAGTAAAGCAACTTGCTTTCATCATCCCACGGGCAATCCGAGTATTGCGATTCAATTTTAAAAACCTCATCATTTTCCGGCTCTTTATATCTTAGGTTAAAATAATTCAACAACTCTTCAATACGTACCGCATCAGGAGGCACGGTACTTTGCATATTTAAGAAACGGCGAATATTGCTATACGATGCCTTATTTACATTGAGCGAAAATGCTGTATTGGGAAATTTGTTGGTATTTACAATCTCATTTTCAACAAGGGAAAAATAAGATTCATCGCTAACCGTCCAACTAAACTTGTATGACTGTGTCTGGTCCCTGGTGATTGAAATTAATTTCTGCCGGTTCCTGCTTGCATTAGAGGACAACGTCTTTAACGTGATGTATTGAAAAGCATCCGCAGCAACAGCAACCGATTTTGTTTCATATCCATCAAGGCTTAATGTAAGAGAGTCGTGGAGATTTTTTATAGTAATACCGAAGCCGCCGGAAGTACCGGAATAATATACCATTCTATCAGAATGCATCAACATTTTTACATTCTGAAGTGGCTGGTTTTTTTCATCTTTAATTTCGCCCCGTAAATAGTATTGGGCATTTACGGCAATAAAGAAATTTAAAGAAAAAATATATGCATATAGCTTTTTCAACGGCTAAAGTTAGGTCAATATAATACACTCTTCCGGTAAGAGTACCGTTTTGCCATCTTGCCTATTCCTCTATTAACTTGTATATTTCAGCAAGATTTCGCCCCAGTCCATCAAAGTCGAGCCCAAATCCCAACAGGAATTTATTAGGAACACTAAACCCAAGATAATTGATCACTATTGGATGTTCCATTGCTTCTGGCTTATGCAATAAAACAGCAATTTTTAATGATGCAGGTTGCTGATTATATAATTGTGGCAAAAATTTATGGAGCGTGTTTCCTGTGTCTACAATGTCTTCAATGATTACCACATGCCTGTCTTTCAAAGGTTCATCAAGGCCAATAGACGTAATTACATTACCTGTAGACCTGGTGCCCTTATAAGAAGCCAGCTTTATAAAACATATCTCAGCATCGATGTTTATTTCTTTAAACAGATCAGAAGCAAACATGAATGAACCATTTAAAATAGCAATAAATATAGGGCGCGTGCCTTCATAGTCAGCATTGATCTGTGAAGCCAGGGCAACGATTCGTTCGTGTATCTCACCGGCACTTATATAGGGCTCAAACTTTTTGCCGTTAACCTGTATAACTGACATAGTGAAATAATTTTTTATTTAACTGATCCTAAAATGTATTGATTTTCATTTCAAACGGGTGGGCAGAGCATCGTTGCTCACTTGCCAACGATCAGTTTTTGACCAACCTTTAATTCATCGGAACTTAAATTGTTCCATTCCCTTAATTGTTGCACGGTAATACTATTCTTTTTTGCGACAGTGTATAATCCTTCCCTGGCTTTTACTTCGTAAAACCGTATTTTACCTGCATTATTTTGTATGGCTTTTGCCTGATTAGTTTCAGCAACCGCACGCAAATAAACTTTCGCTCCCGATTGTAATTCAGTATCCTCAGATACATGATTGTAGTCGAATAAAGATTGTAGCTGAACGCCTGTTTTTTGCGATATATCGTAATAACTTTCTTTCTGTCTCACAACATAATAGTCCTTTTCGCCAGCCACCGATTTTCGTTGCAGAAAAATAAGCTGATCTGCTTCCAGTATCCCATCTTCTTCAAGATCATTGTAATCTAATAATTTCTTCAGGTTAACATTGTGCTGTGTTGCGATTGCTAACAGTGATGTACCTTTTTTTGCAAATACACATTTGTTACCGTTTACTGAAGTCACTTTTCCTTCGGTATTAAAATTTGTAGTTTCTGTTTCGTCAGAACTTTCTTGCCTTAAAAACGATCCATTTTTTTCGGACTCAATATAACTTGCCTGTATTTTTTCATTCGCATCAAAAACAATGGGATCATCTTTAACAATCGGATCATCTTTAAATTTATCCGATTCAAATTTGGGCACCTCGTTCAGTGCTGCCAGCGTGTATTGCTGCAGGTTATATTGCTCGATACTTCTAATGAGGATGTTAGGGTATTTAGGATTAGTAGCATAACCGGCTTTTTTCAATCCATGTGCCCAGCCCTTATAGTCTGATGGATTCAATGAAAAAAGAAATGCATAACGATCACTTCCTCTCAAAAAATTACTGTGATCCCTGTATGAATCCTCTGCATCTTTATAAGTGCGGAAACATTCACCCGGTGCATCATCGTCGTGACTTACGCCGGCTGCGGTCCAGTTGCTCTTACATTTAATTCCGAAATGATTGTTTGATTTTTTGACGAGGGAACTGTTGCCGCTCTCCGTTTCTAGTAAACCCTGAGCCAGCGTAATTGCCGCAGGAATACCCATCCTCTTCATTTCACGTATGGCGATATCTTTATATAATTCGATGTAGCGCTCGGGAGTCAATGTTTGAGCATTCACACTCACAACACAAAGCATTGCAATAATCAATAGTGAGAATATTTTTCTAATCATGCCCTGCATAATAATTTAGTATAATGGATAATTTATAGGCTATAACAGATAACGCTCAAAACCTAAGTTACAATATATAGAATTGACCGATTTTACAACTTTCTTATTATTAACAACCCATCTCTTACTGTTAATAAAACCTGCTCTACCCTTTTGTCTATCGATACATGCTTGTTAAATGCGTGAATTGCTATTCCATTCTTTGTTGTAATAGTTTCTTCAAGCACCTGGCCATGAAATAAAACGTTGTCTGCTATGATCAATCCGTTCTGCCTGACCAATGGCAAAATTAACTCGTAATACTCGATATATCCTGTTTTATCAGCATCAATAAACACAATATCCCATATCTCATCCAGCTTTTTTATGATTGTTTTAGCATCTCCCACATGCAATTTTATATTTTCTGCAAGTGATGATTCTCCAAAATATTTTCTTGCCGTTGCCGCATCTTCTTCCCTTATTTCAATCGTGTGTAATTGACCGTCATTATGCAAGCCTTTGGCAAGGCATAATGCACTGTAGCCCGTAAACGTACCTATCTCTAAAATCCTTAAAGGGTGAAGGATGTTACTTATTAAACTCAGCAATTGCCCTTGCACCTGGCCGCTTAGCATGTGGGCAAGCGGATGCGATTGAATGGTTTCCTGTGCAACCTTTTGCAGCAATTCATCTTCTGGAGAAGTAAAGCTTGCCGCATATTGCCCGGCTAATGAACTTACGATATCAGGCATAACATTCGTTTTTTTTTAACAACCTATGCAGTCCTTATTTCGGTTTCGCTGATCAATTCCTTCTTTGTCCCCTTTCGCGAAATAAGGTAAAGGCCTGCAAATGTAATGAGGCCATTAAGTATTAATATTTCGATGCCGATTTTGAAACCACCGAAAATGTTATTTGAAATATTTTTTAACTGACCTGCTGTATCTGCCGAAAGGCCAAATCTATTTACAAACCAATCGGGATTGTTTAAAAAATCAATGCCGCATATCAGTAATGGCGAAAGAAGACAGATCAACAAAGCGTAACGATCTTTCAAAGTACGATGGGTTAAAATACCAAATGCAAACAAACCTAATAAGGGTCCATAAGTATATCCCGCAACCTTTAATATCACATCAATGATCGATTTATCATCCACCCATTTAAAAAGCATTACCAGCAAAAAGAAAATGGCGGCAAAGGTTAGATGAACAATTAAACGGGTATTCCTTTTTTCTTTTTCTGATAATTGACTTTTCCTTTTCAGTCCCAGGATGTCAATACAAAAAGAAGATGTTAATGCAGTTAAAGCGCCATCTGCACTCGGGAATAATGCAGAGATCAATCCAATTATAAAAATAACAGAAATAGCAACAGATAAAGTTCCGCCCAATGCTATTGATGGAAAAAGATCATCTCCTTTTATTGGGCTACCGGTTTTTGCTGCATATAGATAAAGTAAACCGCCCATGAACAGGAACAAAAAGTTGACGAGCAAAAGGATGGTGCTTAACGTCATTATGTTTTTCTGCGAATCTTTTAATGTGCGTACACTGATATTCTTCTGCATCATTTCCTGGTCTAAACCGGTCATAGCAATGGTTATAAAAGCGCCTCCCAATATTTGCTTGACAAAAAATGCAGGCGAATTTATATCTGTATTAAATAGTGTCGATAGTTTATTCTCCTCGAGAGCAGCAAGCGCAGAGGAAAAATTAAGATCCAGTTTGTTTATAATAGATACTATACATATCACCAGGCCCAGCAACATAAATGTGGTTTGCAAAGTATCAGTATATACAATGGTTTTAACCCCTCCTTCAAAAGTGTACAATAAAATAAGCACCAATATAACCAACGCTGTTACCCAAAATGGAATATGCATTTTATTCAGAATGAATAATTGCAGAATATTAACTACGAGGTATAAGCGGGCTGTGGCGCCGAATGCTCTTGACACTATAAAAAATATCGCCCCTGTTTTATAGGATACAGGTCCAAATCTTTTTTCAAGATACAGGTAAATAGAAGTGAGATTAAGTTTATAATAGATCGGTAACAAGATAAAAGCAATAACAAGATATCCAAAAAAATATCCAATCACCACCTGGAAATATTGAAAGCCAGCAGAGCCAACGGTACCGGGAACACTCACAAAAGTAACACCACTCAATGAAGTGCCGATCATACCAAACGCAACGAGCATCCAGTTGCTATTGCGGTTGCCAATAAAAAAAGAATCATTATTTGAATTACGGCTTGTAAAGTATGCCACCAGCAAGAGGATCAAAAAATAACCTACTACAAAAGAAAACAAAATAAACGGCGACATTCAGAAGGGGGTTAATTTTAAAATAAGAATGAAAATATAAAAAATCTGCCTCTATCGCTCATAAATATATAATAAAGTTAAAAGCCCCTTGGCTTCTACAATCATCATTGTAATGAAAATACTCTAACTCATAAACCTTGATTGAATAAGTTCTGCTATCTAACTGGAAAGAAGCTGGCGCCTTTTAAAAAAATATTCCTGGTCTGCGGAATACAGGTCTTTGTAAAATGAAGGCTGATGTGATAACCATCTTGCATAATTTTTATTAGAGATTATACAAGATGATAACCCATGCACTGCAAATAGAACTTTGTAAACTATAAATAATTTTATTCGTACCTGCTCCTGCTCCTCCCCCTACCTCCCTGGAATAATGCGATATTGAAGCCGGCATTGATGATCGGAATGGTTCGTTGCAGATTATCAACATAAGGTGAATTTGCAAGTTTCAGCACATCAAATGAAAGAGAAATATAATAGTAAGTTTTGTTATCGGATTCCCTGCCGGTTGCGTACCCCACTCCTAATAGCAAACTGTTTACATCAGTTTTATACTTAGTTGTGCCGTAATTGGCATTGCTTGGTGGGATATCTTTTATGGTCAAAAAATTATGTTCAAATTGCGCCTGTGCAAATAAAAAATTTACCGGAAATACTCTCACAAAAGCACCCGGACCTAAAATTGTTTGACGAAGCTTTCGATCATCATAATAATTTCTTTGAGAAATGTAACTGAAATTAAGACTAACCGCCGCGTCTAACCAGTTAGTGATACTATAGCCAAAATAAGGGCTTATCCCTAAAGCAGTTGTTCCGTTGTAGAATGAAGCATTTACATTGCCGCCTACAAATAAATTCTCTTTTTTAAAGCCTCTTGATTCTTCCGGGGCATCTGTTTCCTGGGCTGTTAAATTAAAGCATGCTACGAGAAGCATTGCTGCCAAAGTTATTTTTTTCATCGTTTATTTATTGAATTATTAAAAGTAGTGGGGTATTATTTCTGGCATTATGATAAGTGTAAGGCTTAAGTATGCTGATTTCATTTTCAAAAATGCATTTATCTGCCTGTAAAAATCGTACAAAATGCCGATTCTGTAAAAAATGATAGCTTTCATTCAGTATCACAAAATGTTAAAATTTATCATGTTTGTTAAAATAATAAAAACACTTTTTATATTTGATACGAAGAAATTCGTAAATCTACAACCAAAAGTATAGCCATGAAAAAGTTTATTCAAAAACACAAAAAACCGATCGTAGGATTAGCCGCCTGTTTATTGATCGGTGCAGTATCCATGTCATTTCAAAATTTATATGGACCACTGGAAAAACTGGATACGCTAACTCAATTACAGGATACCATTCCTGATAAAAAGAGCGAAACGGAAAATAGCATGACCATGAACGATTATGACCAGCTTATGCTAAAGATGGACAAGGGAATTATGAATATGCAGGAAGAGATATCAAAGCTTAACCTGGATAAAATGCACAAGGATATAATAGCTTCTCTTGACAATATTAACTTCGACAAAATTCAGGTGGACATTGACAAGGCAATGAAAGATGTTGACTTTAAAAAAATTGAAAACGGTGTAAAAACCGCATTGAAAGAGGTTGATTGGAATAAAATAAATGCAGATGTAAAGCACTCTTTACAGGAAGCTAAAAAAGAAATAGAGAAGGTGAATATGAATGACATAAAAAAACAGATGGAAGATGTAAAATTGGAATTGAACAAGAGCAAATCGGAAATAGAAAAACTAAATTTTGATGAGATCATGAAGAATGCCAATAGCGGGATTGTAAAGGCAAAAGAAGAACTGAGACTAACGAAAACAATGTTCAACGAGATGGAGAAAGAAGGCCTGATCAATCAGAAAGATGGCTTCAGCATTGAGTTTAAAGACAAAGCCTTATTTATTAATGGTAAAAAACAAAGCGATGCGACAAGAGATAAATATCAAAAGTATATAAAAGGCGGTTCCTTTAAAATCAATATCAGGAAAGAATAAGCAAGCAACAGATAAATTAATTTGAAGTGTTCCGTAAACAAACGGAGCACTTTTTTATTGTCGGTTAGAACCTTGGACAAAAGACCTGGCGCATACCGCTGGAGCTTTCACTGTAATATCCTTTCTTTATAAGACTGAATTCATCAGCGCCACGGAGGTTGTTATAATTTTTAAGCGCCGATGTGGTTGCATCATAACTGAATGTAAAACGTAGGTTCTTCACTTCGAATCCAACCATCGGTATCAAGGCATCGCCTACACGATAATATAAACCGGCGATCAATTGCTTTTCGCCCCCTTCGCCAGACAGGTTATAATTGGCATTTAAACCCAAAACAAATTCACTGGACTTAGCCTGGTTAGTGTAGTATATATTTGGGTTAATGATCACCCTGTCATTTACTTTTAATAAGGCATTTGCAAAGGCGATATGACGCATTGGTATCCTGCTGCTATCAGGCGAACCGGTAAAAAATGTTTCCTGCGGTCTGTTTACATGATGGATCGAATAACCGCCATTAAAATATATATCTTCTGTGGGGAAATATGCATAGTTCAAGCCTACCTGTACATCAAGATAACTCACATTATTTGTATTAAGTATCACCGACGATGGCAGGGAATTATCGAAAAACTTGCCGTCAAACTGATCGGGAAAACTTAGTTTGCTTTGGTCAATTCTCTTATTCGCCAAACCCACATTGAAACCCGCAGTTAATAAACTACTGTTACCTAACTGTTGATGATAAGCAAGGGACCCATATATTTTAGTAGACCGCAACCCTCCGCTTCCCGCCACATCGCTTAAGATCAAACCACCTAGGCCAAGCCACCCATTCTCGATCTTGTTCCTCAGCAATTGTGCATCTGCAAACACGCTGATGGTTTTATAAGGAGATGCTAAAATAGAGGAATATTGATTTCGGTATTGGGCACCAATTCTATAATCCGCATCAGGTATAAAACCAGTATTTGCAGGATTCGTTGAAAGAGGAGAATTAAAAAATTGGGAAAAATGAAGATCCTGCGCCGTTAAGGAATTCATCAGTTGAAAGCTGACAGCAAACAAGAATACTATTTTTCTATTTATTATCATTGTTACTTAAAGCATAAACAATTTAAAACAAATTTCGTTCGGATTATCTTTTATTATTCGTTACCTCAGCAGGGATATATCACCCGTTTTCTTTACTTTTTTTCCATCCGTAAATTCTACATCGAGCGTATAAGTATACACATCCATGGGTTGCAATGCACCCTTAAAAGTTCCATCCCAACCATTCGACTTGTTATTGCTGATAAATACCCGCTGGCCCCATCGGTTGTATATTCTCCAATCCATTTTTCCGATACCAAAACCCACCACTTTTATCACACTGTTCATACCAAATCTGCCTGGCGTAAATGCTTTAGGCACACCGAGTAATGGCAATACGATTGCCGGAACATCAAGACAGAAGGTGTCAGTGCAACCTGCCGCATTTGTCGCAAGCAGGCAAACATTGTAAATGCCTGTGGCATTGAACTGGTGTGAAGGATTGCTCGAAACATCGGTTTGACCATCACCAAAATCCCATAAATAAGTTGTTGCACCTACCGAGAAGTTATTAAAGTTTGCCGGTTTATTTTCTTCTGCGGGGTTGGGAGAAAAACTAAACCCAGCCTGCGGTATCGCTAATACAGAAATTGAAAAAGTGTAAGTGTCTGTTCTGTTACAGGTGGTGGTATCTACCGCAGTCAATTTTACCTGGTAAGTTCCGATATTACCATACAAATGAGTGGCATTTACCGCCGTCGACGGTGCTGATCCATCTCCAAAGTCCCAAAGGAAATCAATACCCCCAAGAGAGGTATTATTGAATTGGGCGGTGTAGGGAACACATCCTTTATCCGGTGTAACAAACCGGGCTTGTACGTTTACCGCAAGGCGCACCGTTTTATTGACGCTGTCCGGAGCATTACAGAATGTACTATCATCCACAAGCAATCTTACAATATACGTTCCGGGCGCTGCATAGGTATGAGTGGTTGTTGTAAATCCTGCTCTTTGGGTCGGTGTATTATCCCCATAATCCCATAAGAACGAGGTAGGCGTGTAGCGAGGCAGTGCTGCCGTTGTAGTATTTTGAAATTGGAAAGTAAGACTTTGACAACCTCCAACTTTTGTTGGAATAAAATTTGGCACCACAATATTGTTGCCTACCCTTACCGTGGTGTAGGCTGTATCTGCAACATTACAAGTAGCTGAATCAATTGACACTAACCTTAACTTGAAAACACCCACTGATGTATAAGTATGATTCACAGAATTAGCTGTGGTATCTAAATCGGGAGTGTTATCACCGAACCTCCACACGTATCTCTTTCCTTTGGCGAGCGTGTCAGTAAAGGTAACCGTAAGAGGTACGCAACCGATGGTATCAATCACTCCGCCAATTGTAGCCTTCACACTAGCTCCTATTCCACCAAAATTCATTTCAATTTTTACAAGCGCTTCATTACAATTGTTTGAACCGTTTCTTGGAGACCATACACCAGGTGTAGTTGGAAATATAACTGACGGAGTACTTCTTCCACCGCAGTTTGCGCATATTGCCTGGTAAATGATACCATTAGCGTCAAAGCGACTTGTTCCTCCGTCCACGTGATCGTCAAAACCTCCCCTTTGTCCGTAGTAGCTTCCAAACAACTGGCTCACTGCATTTTTTTCCAAAACAAAGAAATAAAAGTCGGCGCCATCTGTGGTGGATTGAATGGCATTAGAGGTTATAGGAAGGCCACTGGTGCCGGCATTAGGATAGCCACGATCATTGTTGAATTTTCCTCCCCAGCCTGAAACATATACATTTTGACACCTGTCTACAAGAAAAGCGGTAATAGATATGTTGGGAACGGAGGAGCCGCTTCCAAACACAGTAGAATAAACATATCCCGAAAGATCCGGCTTCAACTTGCTGATGAATTGTTTGCCGCCGGCGCTACTAAACGCTGCATTTTGGATTACCCATGTACCAGATGTAGTACCCGTTACATATGGAAATCCGAACTTATCAAATTGAATTCCGTACACGAGATCGTTACCACTCGTGCCTAAATAAGTTGTTTTAATAATGGCCGAACCTGATGGTGTTATCTGCGTAACAAAGCCATCTACCTGGCCTTGTTGATAAGCCGGGCCTATCACATTGGTTTTATCACCGGGGAGATCTGTGCTACTTGTACCGCCTGCTACGTACACGTTGCCGGTTAGGGGATTAATTGAAAGCACAAAGCAGGCATCAGTGCCACTTCCTCCAAAATAAGTACTGAAAATAAGAGCGGAAAGAGTTGGGTTAAATTTCAAAATCACCCCATCCTGCTTACCACCACCAAAAGCGGTTTGAATAGGCGAGCCAGACATCGGAAAGTTAGAAGACTGGGTAGAGGATACCAACAATATGTTGCCACCACCATCTAATATAACCTCACTGCGTGCATCATCGCCATAATTGCGTCTTGTTGTTTCTGCTCCATCAGGAGAGTCAAATTTTTTGCGAATATTTACTCCATCGTCTTTATCGCCGCCAATTTCAACAGAGCCGAGCAATGCTGTACCACGAGCATTGAATTTGGTTACTATTATATCATATCCGCCACCAGAACCAATTTCGGGTATGATCTTGGGGAAATTGGCAGAATTAGAACGGCCGGCAACAATTAAATTACCTTGAGGATCACAGATCATACTATGCGGCTGTTCGTTGCCGCTACCGCCCAGGTAAGTAGCATAGATACGGTTAACACCGTCTGGGGAAAGCTTAATAATAGCAATGTCATAAGGGCCATTTGAATCTTCATCCACACCGCCATTAAACGTTTGATTGTAAGCTCCGGTTGTTACAGGATAGCCTGCTCCAAATGAAATACCTCCAGCAAAAAAACTGCCATCAGGTCCGGGTGTAGCGGTGTAACCCCAATTGTCTGTAGAACTACCGGTGAAAGAAGCGAAGATGAGGGTAGGATCAATTACAATCGTTTCATTCGGTTGGTAATTCCCTAATTTGAATCTTACTACATTTTCCCTTACCTCATATTTACATTCAAGCGTTGTTCTTACACCGTTCTGCACCTGGTACGAATAGGGATATAATTCCTTTGTTTCACCAACCGAAGTACCGATGATAAGCTCTTTGTTTTTTACTTCCAGTTTATCTACGCCATCATACTTTAAAGCAATATCAGAAACTTTGCCACCGGGCCTAACAATGATATCGTATTTTAAAGTACCTGCATCCGTGTAATAACGGACATCAACATTCGGATACATATTACGATAGGTAACAGCCTGGTATATTTTACATTCACCTTTCCATTTGGATTTGTCATTACCCAAAAAATAATTATTGTAAGTAGGAAGCGCTTTGTCCGGAACTGCGGATACACTATTAGCCGCATTTATAAAAGAAACACGGTAAGCATGCGAGTGCAGGACAAAATCTTTAGCAGGAGGAGCAAACTTTTTAGGTGTTGATATATTCGCGGTGTCAGTGGAACCATGGCCATGTGATAATGCAGCCAATGCCTCCAGGTCTTTGGCATTATGTTGAACAACAGTGAAACCTTTTTGCTCCATGTAAAAAGCCCCGGTTTGTATGTCGGCTTTAAAGTTGACCTTATTGTCCCACTGTCCTTTATTCTCAATGAATTGTAGCTGGGCAAAAGCAGGTAACGCACTAAAAAACAATACCAGGATAATCAGGTAAGCTGTGATCGATTTTAAAACTCTCAAGGAAGATATTTTTTACAATTTACTAAAACAAACCCATTAAACCAATGCATTAGTTAGTCATAAAACAGTTAAAGTTAGTTACGAGATTTTACTCCAGGCTGTTTTGCCTTTTTGGGATTGAAGGTAATTTTTAACGGGCAAATTATCGGCCAGAGATAGGTCGGGATCGGTCTCTATTATTAACGATATGATATTTTTTGCCACATCAAGCATTACTCGGTCTTGTACAATATTAGCCAATTTAAAATTTAAAAGACCACTTTGTTTTGTCCCCTCAATTTCACCGGGGCCGCGAATTTCAAGATCTTTTTCTGCTACTTTAAAGCCATCGTTTGTAGCACATAGAATCTTCAATCTTTCCCTGCCTTCGTTCGATATTTTATTGCCTGTTAATAATATGCAAAAACTCTTGTCGCTTCCGCGGCCTACTCTTCCTCGTAGCTGATGTAACTGTGATAAGCCAAACTTCTCTGCGCTTTCAATCACCATTACAGATGCGTTTGGAACATTTACTCCAACCTCTATCACCGTAGTGCTAACCATTATTTGTGTATCGCCCTTAACAAAGCGATCCATATTTGTTTGCTTCTGATCTGCCTTCTGCCTGCCATGCACCATACTGATCCAGTACTTTGGCTCGGGAAAAAATGATTTAACCTCTTCAAATCCCTTCATCAGGTTTTCATAATCGAGCGAAGCAGACTCCTCTATCAAAGGATATACAATATAAACCTGCCTGCCTTTATATATTTCTTCCCTGATAAAATCCATTACCTGGGGACGCTTATTCTCATAACGGTGAAAGGTAGCAATTGGTTGCCTTCCGGGGGGTAATTCATCTATTAAACTATAGTCGAGATTACCATAAGCTGTGAGGGCTAATGTACGTGGGATAGGCGTTGCCGTCATTACAAGAATATGCGGAGGAATGGAATTCTTATTCCAAAGACGAGATCGCTGAGCAACACCGAACTTATGTTGTTCATCTATCACGGCGAAACCAAGATTCTTAAACTGAACCTTATCTTCTATCACCGCATGGGTTCCTATTAAAATGGTCAATATGCCTTCTTCAGTATTTTTTAAGATCAGTTTCCTTTGCTTAGCCGCCGTTGACCCGGTTAGCAACGCTACCATTACCGGCATATCCTTCATTAGCGAAGAAATGGTGTTGTAATGCTGCTGCGCTAATATTTCTGTGGGCGCCATCAGCACACTTTGAAAACCATTATCCGCTGCTATAAGCATGCTAAGCAGTGCTACTATTGTTTTTCCGCTTCCAACATCTCCCTGCAAAAGGCGGTTCATTTGTTTGCCCGTACCCGTATCTTTTCTAATTTCTTTCAGCACTCTTTTCTGTGCGTTGGTTAATTGAAACGGAAGAAACTGATTATAAAAAGTATTGAACAATTCTCCTACTTTATCAAACACCCATCCTTTACTAAACCTATGACGGCTACTGCGTAATAGCCCCATGCGCAACTGGGCAAAAAAAAGTTCTTCAAATTTCAATCTTCTTACGGCGTGGGTATGAAGATCCTCTGAAGCAGGAAAATGTATATTGCAAATTGCATCCCAACGGGGAATGAACCGAAACTGTTTGAGGACTGGGGCGGGTATGTTTTCAGGAAGGTCCTTTGAGGATAACAATTGGAGAAGTGCAAAAGTTAATTTACCGATAGCTCTACCATTGAGACCCCTTGCTTTAAGTTTTTCGGTAGAAGAATAAATTGGCTCCAGGAATTTTTTTCCATCTGCTTTCTCTGGCGTGAATACTTCTATTTCAGGATGGATGATCTGTACTTTATTCATGAAGAAACTCAGCTTGCCAAACACAAGGTAAGACTGGCCAACATCCAGCGTCTTTTCTACCCAATTTATACCCTGGAACCAGGTAAGTTCGATCTCACCGGAGCCATCATGAAGATAAGCTACAAGCCTTCTTCCGCTTTTCTCGCCCATCTTTTCAATATGATGCAAACGGCCGGCGACCTGCGCATATTCGATGGCAGGATTGAGGGCAGCGATCTTGTCAACCTTTGTTTTATCTATGTGACGGAAAGGATAATATTCAAGCAGGTCTTTGAATGTAAATATGCTCAACTCCTTTTTCAGCAATTCTCCTTTTAGAGGCCCTACGCCTTTAAGATATTCGATAGGGCTGGCTAATATGTTATTGCCTGGATTGATCTTTTTTTATTTGTACAAATATATCGGGTAGCAATGTAAAAACAAGAAGATTCAGTACTGGCCGATGTTAAACATTAACGTGGAGTATTTTTCGGATATCTTGAGGGCTTTTTAGTATTTCTATTGCCACCGCTATTATTTCTATTACCTCCACCTTGGCCTGCTGGCCTGGAAGAAGTATAAGGATTATATTCGGGAGACTCTCCAAACTCTTCGGGCACCACAGCTTTAGGAACGGGCTTGCCTAATAATCTTTCAATAACTGCAAACTTTCGCTGCTCCTTCACACTTATAAAGGTGATCGCCGTTCCTTCAGCAGCAGCCCTGGCAGTACGGCCTATCCGGTGTACATAATCTTCGCCATCGTGTGGCACATCATAATTCAGCACCAGGTCAATATTATCAATATCAATACCTCGGCTAAGTATATCCGTAGCAACCAATACTGTTAGCCTTCCGCTCTTAAAATGCATTAGCACTTCTTCCCGCTTCTGCTGTTCAAGGTCGCTATGAATTTCATCTACCGCTAATTTTGTTCTTTTAAGATCACGCGTTAGTTGCTTCACGCTATTCTTGCTGCTGCAAAATATAAGTACGGAAGAAAAATCTTTTTGATGGAGCAAATGTTTAACCAGTGGAATTTTTTGGGTGTCATAAACCACGTAAGCTAACTGTATGATCTTTTCATTTGGTTTACTGATGGAAATGCTCACCTCCTGCGGATGATGCAGGATGCTCCGTGCGAGCTCTCGTATTTTCTGTGGCATAGTAGCCGAAAAAAGCAGGTTTTGCCTTTTTGCCGGCAGCGCATGAATAATACGCATGATATCATCGTAAAAGCCCATGTCAAGCATTCTGTCGGCCTCATCCAGCACGAGATATTTTAATCCCTGCAATTTAACGTAGCCCATATTGATGTGCGCCAACATCTTGCCCGGCGTACACACCACCACATCTGCACCCACACTTAATGCTTTCTTTTCCTGTACAAATGCATTACCATCGCCTCCACCGTATACAGCAATTGAGCTAACGGATGTGAAATAAGAAAGGCCTTCCATGTGTTGAGCAATCTGCACAGCAAGTTCCCTGGTGGGAACAATTATCAAAGCTGTAATGCTGTGATGATTGAGTGGCGCCGAGATGATCTTATTGATAAGCGGCAATAAAAAAGCGGCAGTCTTACCCGTTCCAGTTTGCGCTGAAGCAATCACATCTTTACCGGCTAATACAAGGGGTATTACCTGTTCCTGAACAGGAGTAGCTTCATCGTAAGCCGATGCGTCAATTCCTTCGAGTAAGCGTTCGTCAAAACCAAAATCTGTAAACTTCAAAATATTAATTGATGGGTTTATTAAGTAATACTATTCAATGCATCTTTTCACTGGCGGTTCGGTACTTGTCCGTCTATTTAAAACACTTTCATCAAAGCCAACCTGTGATGCTATTTAGTCAAATATACGTTTACAAAATTTATTTCATTCAAAAACGCATCCTCATTCGCATGTTAGAGTGCTATCCGACACTAAAAAGGTTCAGTTGGCGTTATTATCTTGAAAATTATTCAACTCTGGCGGCCACCATTTTTGATTTTGATTCGTTTAAGACTTAAACTACCACTATTATTTGTGGCCGAAGAGTAGCAACGAAAAATATTTATTGGTTAGATGTTTTTAATATTTAGAAAATCTTAACAAGTCAATTCGCGGATCGAAAACTATCTGCACAATGTTTGTCGTTAGTTAACTATCTGAATCGTAATAAAATTTATAAATATAAAAATTAGAACCATGAGCAAAAACGATAATTCACCAGTAAGGTCGGTTGTAGAACAGATAAATCACAATGCAACTATGTGGATAGGGCGATCATCCGGCGATAATAAAGAGGTGTTGTGCGGACAAACATTCATTGCTCTTTCAGAAGGAGATCTTGAAAATATAGAAGTTTTTTCAAGTATAGTTACCAAGCCTGGTAATGTGGTAATGACAATACACGATTTTGATACCCAACACAGAACCTGGGGCCCGTCTATAGGTACCGCAAGTGTTGATCTCAACAATACAAATACAGATAAATGGGTTAAATTTCATATCCCTGGTTTGCACTTACAAAAAGGGAAAACCTACGGCTTCCGCCTGGCTTGTGCTAATTCTTATATAGGTGTAGGTGAGGCAGCAGGAGACCATGAACAGCCTCCGTTTGCTAATGGACAAGAGTGGCAGTTTACTCCTGCCGATCAAAAGGGACATTCATTTTCTTATTTCAGTCTTGCGTTTAAAGTGGGATTAAGGGCATAATAAGAAGGTGCATTTATTTTCCAATGCAAAATTTCGAAAAAATAAAATCCAGCACATCTTCATTCGATATATCTCCTGTGATCTCAGAGATGTAATGGAGACAGCGCCTGATATCCAATGCCAGCAGATCGCCCGGTATTGAATTATCCATACCTGCTTTGATGTCATCTAAGGATCTTTGCACCTGTTGCAATGCAGCATAATGGCGGGTATTGGTAATAACAACGCTTTCCGTAGAAGGTTGCTCATTTACAGTCATCTTAAATAAGGTATTTTTTATTTCATCGATACCTGTATTATTTTTCGCTGAGATCAATAAAATATTTTCAATTGATCTAAACTTTGACGCGACGATAGTATCGATGATATCCGTTTTATTGCCGGTCAATAAATATTTCTTTTCCGATCTTTTAAACTCTTCGCTGATTGACAAAAGTTGGCCGGGGTCTGTTTCATTTACATCAAAGATGTATAATACAACATCTGCTGATCGCATCTTTTCCATGCTTCTCTCAATACCCACTAACTCGATAACATCTGTACTATGCTCCCTAATGCCCGCGGTATCTATCAGGCGAAATAAGATGCCATTAATATTCATTACTTCTTCGATGGTATCCCGGGTAGTGCCTGCAATTTCACTCACGATAGCACGATTCTCATTTAACAATGTATTTAGCAGAGTGCTTTTACCAGCGTTTGGCTTTCCAATAATAGCCACCGTTACACCGTTCTTGATTACATTGCCCAACTGAAATGATCTAAGTAATTGTTGTGTTGCTAATTGAGCAGATTGGATGATATTGTAAAACCGGGGGCGGTCTGCAAATTCTACATCTTCCTGGCTAAAATCCAGCTCGAGTTCAATCAGCGCCGAAAAGCTGATCAACTGTTCCCTTAAAGTTTTTAATACGTGGCTAAAGCCCCCACGAATATTATGAAGTGCAGTTCTTTGTGAAGCGGAGGTATTACTTGCAATGAGGTCTGCCACTGCCTCGGCTTGTGTAAGATCAAGCTTGCCATTTAAAAATGCACGTTGGGTAAACTCTCCCGGCTTTGCAATCCTTGCGCCGCGACTGATACAAGCCTGTATCACCTGCTCTTGTACATAGGGACTTCCATGGCAACTGATCTCTATCACATCTTCGCCTGTGTAGCTTTTAGGTCCTTTAAATAACGACACCACCACTTCATCAATATTTTCCGTTCCATCTTTAATAGACCCAACATGGATTGTGTGGGAAGGCTGCTGTGCCAGATCTTTAGAAGGAAATAATGAATTGATAATATTAAAGGACCGGGTTCCGCTTAACCTAATAATTCCGATTGCACCAATACCCGGCGGTGTAGCTAATGCCACGATGGTATCATCCCATCCCGAAAGTTTGTTTAGCATAGCGGCAAAGATACAAAACAAGTTTTCCCTTCAGGTAGCAGGACAGTTCATTACATCAGCCGAAATTTTATTTGAGATGAAATAATATTTTATCAATGGGATCGATCTCCGCCAGGTAATAGTGTTTTACATTGTTGATCGTAACCTCATCCACTATATTTACAAAATTCTGAAATGTACTTTCATCGGATGCTTTTATGATAAGTACAAACTCATCACCTGTTGATTTCATTTTTTTGACCATCGCCTTTTTCTGTAAAATGATATTGCGGATGCCCGCAGGACTAAATTCGGTGGTGCCGATAATTGAATTAGGGGTTGCTGCTCCTTCATAATATTGAATAATATTATGGTCCTTCAACATCACTGTTAGCGCAGTTGATTCGGGAACCTTGTCACCCGGTTCCACTTTATCAAAAGGCATGTTTAAATTCATAACGGTTGGCTGCGAAAGTTGCGTAGTAAATACAAAAAAAGTGATCAATAAAAAACCAAGATCAACCATCGGGGTAAGATCTACTCTTGTTGTTCTTTTTGATGATCTATTTTTGGAAGATCGTTTGCCTGCGGATTTATTTTCTATTTCTGACATGGTGCAAGATTTTAAATGTGTTACCCTATCATTTTGAGCGAGACCTTTGATGATTGATCTTCCGGCATCTCAACCAGACTCATTTTTTTAAGGTCACAATTGTTATTGTTGATCTTTCAAGTGTTTTAATTCTCTTGTACAAGAAATGTGATCGGCTGTCTGCGGTAGGCATTTACGTTATGGCCGTTATGGAAAGCAGGAGTCCACTTAG